>CAIWTA010000121.1 GCA_903915465.1 uncultured Bacteroidales bacterium
ACAGTCGAATATTGATCAACGAATTGTGAGTTCCGATCTGATTTCAAAAATCGTTAATCAATATTCGATTGCTTAAATTTTCCAAGACGCAGTATTGCCTTTTGACTTTTTTCATGATAATGGGTAAAATATAAGAAAGGTCGGCCTTACAGAAACAATTCTATCAGTTCGTTATAATCCTTCTCCTTCAGTTTCAAATTGACTCCCGACACCTTGTTGTTTACCATGGTTTTATAGATCATCTCTTTTTGAACATTGGGTATTGCCATATCCGAAAGCCTCACAGGACAATTGATGGAACAAAAGAAAGCTTCGATCTTGCTGATGGCTTCATCTACAGATAAAGTTTCCCTGAATAATTCCGATCCAAGCAGGGAAATCCTTTCCGGGATACGGTTTTTCATGAAGCGTAACCATGCCGGGTAAACAATTGTCAGCGATGCTCCATGAGGAATGTCGTATAGTAAAGAAAGGATATGTCCGATGGAATGGACACCCCAATCACCGCTGATCCTTCCATGTAAAGTCAAACCATTCAAGGCCATTGTGGCACTATACATTATTTTTTCCCGTAAGGAGTAATTTCTCAAATCATTAAGTAAGGGAGGTCCGGATTCCATTGCCTCCTGAACGATTGACACCACAAAACGGTCGCTTAATGATGCTTCTCCGACGCCAAACCAGGCTTCAAAACAATGCGCAATCAGATCGGCAACACCATATGCAGTATAATTCCTTGGAACAGAAAAGGTCAGTTGTGGATCAAGGAAGGAATGTGCCGGATAGAGCAAAGGAGAGCCATAACCATCTTTTACCAGTACGTCATGGTTGGAGATCACGGCGAATGGATTCATCTCAGTGCCAGTCGCTGCAAGTGTCAAAACTGCAACAAGCGGGATTGCTTTATGAGGTTTTGCTTTGTGTGACATGAAATCCCACGCAGAATGTTGAACCGGTATTGTAATGGATATCATTTTCGCAGAGTCAATCACGCTTCCTCCGCCAACTGCAAGAATTACATTTACATTATTGTCTCGCCCAACCTTAGCGGCGGCATCGACATCCTGGACGATGGGATTTGGTTTGATGCTACTGATTTCATAAACTTCACAATTGATTTCCTGAAGATATTTAATGATCTGGTCGTATAAGCCACTCTTTTTGACAGATTCTTTCCCGTAGACCAGAAGGACTTTTTTACCGTAAGCATTGATGATTGAACCAAGATCTCTCAGGACGTTTTTCCCAAAATGAAGAGCAGTCGGATTATGTGCGATGAAATTTTCCATTTTTTTATCAGTTGTTCATTATTTTTTATAGGCAATGTAGGTTCCAGTAACAATATCGACAGTATTCCCGGAAGCATAAACAGCAAAATTTCCACTTAGCGACATATCCGAGAGGTTGAAGTTCCCGTCAATAAAAGCAGGGCCGGCGCTGCCGGTTCCGAGGGAGATACGAAAGGATTTGCCTGAAATAGCGGTAATTCCAGCATCGTTGGTCGATTGAAGGCTTTGGTAACCGTTGCTTGTATAAATCTTGGTATTATATGACTTAATATACAGTGTACCTTTGATATTATCTACGTAAAAATAAATTGGCCCATCCTGAGAAGTAGTTCCCGACCAGGCACCAATCAGTTGTGGAAAATCAGGATCAGGATCAGATTTCTTGCAGGAAGAAATGGCAGTCAGAATTATCCCGAGAATCATAATTGTGGCAATAACCAATACTTTTTTCATATCTGATGAAATATAATAATAGGTCAAAAATACAAGATTTTTCTGATCATTCTGATGATTTTGAGTCTGCTTAATTTAAATAAGGTTATTGTCTTTGCGGTAAAAGCCTTATTCAATGCAGCACATCAAATAGTGAATCAGCCACCTTGCAAATAATGCAAAATTTTGGCGGGTTGATGATTTATCATAAGGTCTGTTTATATTTGCGAAAATTTCTAACCCCTTTCCGGATATGAAGGTGATAAAATACCTTCTGTTTATTTTCGTTTTTGTCCTGTTTGGTCTTCACATCGTACAACAGACATTTCATGTTTTTCACCAGGTATCATTAACCGGTGGAGGGGACACCACGAAACGCCCGGTTTTTAGATGGGATTATTATTATTACAGGGGGTTCCAGCCTGTTTTTCAGAAGTATGCCGAGGAAAAAATGGGGTTTCGTTCCACCTTTGTCAAACTCAGGAACCAGCTTGATTATTCTGTTTTTAAGTATACTGAAGCGCCCGGGGTAGTCATCGGAAAGAATGGGATGCTATTCATTGAATCCTACATTCAGAATTGCAGGGGATCTGTATTTAAAGGGGAAGGCCAGATCAAGCATGAAGTCAGTCAGTTGCGGATGATCCAGGATGAGCTGAAAAGGCATAAGGTTGATTTCCTTCTTATCTTTGCCCCGGGGAAAGCCACTTTTTATTCCGAAATGATTCCGGATCATTATAAGCAACGACCGGTTACCAATTATCAGTGTTATATCAAAGCACTGGCGGGTTCAGGGATTAATTTCATTGATATGAATGCCTGGTTTCACAAACTAAAAGGGAAGACAAAATACCCGCTCTACCCGCTTAACGGAACACACTGGAGTTGTTATGGAATTGGTCTTGCGGCCGACAGCATGTTTCGTTATATAGAGAAACTAAGGAATATCGATCTGCCCGATTTCTCGTGGGATCAGGTGACGATTTCAGATTCGATGCGGTACGCCGACAACGATGTCGGAGTATTGATGAATCTGTGGTGGCCACTGAAGAACATTCCAATGCCCTATCCACATTTCATTTATAAACAGGAAGGAAAAACAAGACCCAAGGTGATTTCCGTTGGCGACAGCTATTGGTGGGGGTTTACCTATACAGGGATCACGGCCAATGTTTTTGTGAAGGATCATTATTGGTTCTATTTCAGGGATATCATGGAAAATGAACAAAAGACAGGGCTGGTTGACAATGTCGACCTGAAAGAACAGTTGTTCAGCCAGGAAATGGTTATCCTTATGGTGACTGAGGCCACCTACCAGTTATTTCCTTACGGTTTTTGCGAAAAGTTTTATGAAAAATGTATGCCTGCTTCATTGGAGCTCCTTCAGAGAAAACTGGAAAAGTATATTTTCAAGATCAGGAGCAATCCAGCCTGGTATCAGAGTGTTGCGGAAAAAGCCAGGGTGAATGGACGCAGTATTGATGAACAGGTAAAGATGGATGCGCAATTTATGATTGAACTGGAAAAAAAGAAATAGAAGCAACCATGGCCTTCAACAGTAGTTTATTCCTTTTGTATTTCCTGCCCGGCTTCCTAATTGTTTACTTTCTGTTGCCGGGCAAGTTGAAGAACTGGTTTTTGTTGATTGCCAGTATCCTTTTCTATTCCTGGGGAGCGCCTAAGTTTCTTCCGGTATTAGTTCTCTCAGTGATTTTTGATTTTATTATTCTCCGGGAGATGCAGCACCATGAAGGCAGGGCCCGTTCCCTGCTGTTTTGGCATTCGGTTGTGCTCAACATCGGGCTACTCTTGTATTTCAAGTACATGAATTTCATTTTCGACCAGTTGAGCGGGAGCCTTGGCCGGTTCGGCATATCTTCTGTAAAATGGGCAGACGTGGCCTTTTCTATTGGGATCTCGTTCATCACTTTCCAGAAGCTTGCTTATGCTTTTGATGTTTATAAAAGGAGTTTTCCCGGGTTCAAACGATTCACAGATTATGCACTCTACATTTTCATGTTCCCACAACTGCTTGCTGGTCCAATCGTTCGACCCGGACAGATAGCAGACCAGATAGCTGATCGTTCATCTACCAGCACCATTGATTGCAAACTCAATGGTTTCTACCGTTTTGTGATTGGGTTGGCGAAGAAGGTTCTCATTGCTGATTTTCTGAGTATAACGGTCAATGCCATCTTTGCCCTGGATCCTTCCCAACTTTCCACAGGAATAGCATGGATAGGGGCAATTACTTATTCATTACAGATATATTTTGATTTTTCAGGATATTCAGACATGGCCATAGGACTTGCGCTGATGGCAGGTTTCAAACTTCCTGAAAATTTCAACAGTCCATATCTTTCCCGGAGTATCACGGAGTTTTGGAGACGTTGGCATATCACTCTTTCCCTCTGGTTCCGTGATTATGTTTTCCTTCCCCTGGCATATTCGACTTCCAGAAAACTCCCAAAAGAATATTATGGCGGCATCCGTGCCGATAAAGTGATTTATCTTATTGCCACTACGGTGACTTTTCTTCTCTGCGGTTTCTGGCATGGTGCAGCCTGGAATTTTATTTTATGGGGGGTGTACCAGGGAATTTTCCTCGTATGTGATCGCTTGTTCCTGCTGCGTTACCTCAAAAAGATGGGAAAGGTGATGGCAACATTGCTTACTTTCTTTCTTCTCACGATCGGATGGGTGATTTTCCACTCCGGTTCCTTGCACTCGGCCTCTGTTTTCCTGTCGAAAATGTTCTCATTCTCAGGAGGGATCAATGACATCTGGCTCAATTCAAAATTCTGGACAGTTTTTATCCTTGCGGTGATCTTCTCAGTCTGGAGCGGGAGTAAGAAAATTGAACGATGGGTCGACCGCGTTTACCATTCACCTTCCAATAGAATCCTGATCGTCATGACCATCCTGGCGATCCTGTTGCTTATCTGGTGTGAAGCGAATATCAATGCCGCAGGGTTTAGCCCATTTATCTACTTCAGATTCTGAAGGCAAAGGTAAAATCGTAAAATCCAAAATTGTAAAAAAATTTACCAATACCAGGCCTCCAACTGTTTGGAGTTGTCAGGATAATTTTTATTTGAGGTGGTATCTGGTAAGTCATTAGTGTCTTCCTGAGCTTTGGTATAGTTCTGGTACAACCGTTGGATTTCGTTCATTAAGTCTGCACTTTTTTTCCGCCTCGGCAGATCGGGGGGAATATCAGTAAACTCCATGGATTCAACCAGATCGCCAATCTCACGAGTGGTGAATTTCTGAGCAGAAACGGGACTGACGTTGATTTGAGATAATTTTACTTTCATGCTACGCACGTTTTTGTGAAAGTGAACTTGCAAAAGTAACATCAAAACTTGGTTTTGGGTCTCCTGTTTTAAGAAACTTATGAACGAAAAGTTGTGAATTCTGGTTCGTTTTTTCATTTAAATGCTTAACCGTATAAACACCCCGGTATTATACTTTCTGACAATTTGTAAAATTACGCTCAAACAGGCTATGGTTGCTGAATAGCTTTGCCCCGTTCACAATCCTGAAGTTGTCGAAAAAAAAGCGTAAGATTCAAAAAAACGACTCAATTTATTTTTACGATTACATCTTTTATCCCTACACCTTCTTTTTTTTTAAATTTCCTTGGCGGATTTTCAAAGAGACTGCACAGCAAGCTTTTGCTGTGAAAAGGAAAGGAATATTCGAGGCAAAACAAGCGACTGTTTTCAGAATCGCACACATGTGCTGAAAATAGATAGAAATAGTGCAAAAATAATGACCTTTCTATTTGGAAATAAGCGAATTACGAGTTATCTTTACATTAGTTACAGCTGCACTGTATCATAATATAAACAACTGTGGTTGAGGAAATTAGGAATTAGCCGTTGATGGCTGATTCGTACTATTTCTATGTATAGTGAATCAATGTTCAAATTAATAGTTTTTGCATGCATTTGAATCTTTTACCAACAATCAATTTTTATCACGCTAAAAATGAATTAGGAAAATATCAGGCATAATGAAACAAAGTGACTATTCATATAATAAAGTTCCCGCAACTACCCATCTGATTTCCGTTGGATGGATGGCAGGAATCATTATATCAATCTATATTTATGGATTTGTCAAACAAAAACGCAGCTTCAATTTCCGCAATTTTTTCTCGCTTTTCATAAGCGGGATTATCATATTTTCTTTTTTTGTTCCTTGCGGGAAAATTTTGGCACAAACCCAGGTGTACAACACAGCAGGCACATCTGCTTTCACAGTACCTGCTGGTGTTACATCTTTATCAGTAGAAACCTGGGGTGGCGGCGGAGGCGGGAAAAACACTGCTGCCGCAGCACAAGCAGGTGGCGGGGGCGGTGCCTATGCGGGCAGTACATTAACCGTAACGCCGGGATCAGTAATCACTTTGACAGTCGGTGCTGGCGGGGTTGCTGGTTCTTCTGGCGGGTTTTCAAGTTTTGGATCAACTCCGGATGTGAAGGCCTTTGGGGGAGGAAGCGGAACGGGGAATGTTGGGGCTGCAGGTGGTTCAGGCGCATCAAGCACAGGAACAATCAAGTTCTCGGGTGGAAGTGGTGGCAATGGTGGTACCGGACTTGCCGGAAGTCAGGGTGGAGGTGGAGGAGGTGGTTCTGCAACAGCTACAGCTCCCGGAGGAGATGGTGGAAACTTTTCGGGTGATAATGGCGGTGCAATAGGTACTGGCCAGGGTTCAGGTGGAGTCGGTGGAAATGGTGTCATCGCTCCTACAATTGGTGGTCCAGGTTTAGCTCCTGGGGGCGGAGGTGGCGGAAACGGGAAATCCGGATCTTCTCCTGGAGCAGGAGCTACAGGTCAGGTGATCGTCAGTTGGACTTGTCCAACATACAGCATTACAGGTACTTCGGCATCTTCTCCGATATGTGCAGGCAGTATTTCTACGGTGACATTAACTAATTCTACTCCTGCAAATCTTCCCGTAGGAAGTTATACAGTGACCTATAACCTGAGTGCGCCAAATGCTTCAACGGGAAACACTGCCACGATGAACATCGTAACGGCGGGGACCGGAACTTTCACGACTTCTGCATTGCCAAATAATGGTTCGACAACTATCACAATCACAAACCTTGCATCTGGTTCCTGCAGCAATGCAATCAGTACCAATAACTCTGCTGTGATAACAGTGAATCCGGCGGCAACTGCCAATGCTGGATCACCGCAAACTGTTTGTGCCGGGGGAACTATAACCCTGGCGGGAAGCATTGGAGGCGGTGCAAGCAGTGCAACGTGGTCAGCGCCCAGTGGTACCTTTTCCAATCCTAATTCTCTTACATCTACATATACACCAAGTATTTCAAGCGGATCCGTTACGTTGACTTTGACGACGAATGATCCGGCAGGTCCATGTAATGCGGTTTCTGCAACGGTAGTAATTACTGTAAACCAGGCAGCTACTGCCAATGCCGGATCTCCACGAGCTGTTTGCGCCGGGGGAACTGTAACTTTAGCTGGCAGCATTGGTGGGAGTGCTTCAAGTCAAACCTGGACGGCACCAAGTGGAACATTCTCGAATCCTAATTCTTTGACATCTACCTATACACCAAGTATTGCAAGTGGAACAGTAACATTGACTCTGACAACGAATGACCCTGACGGTGCAGGTCCTTGTTCTGCTGCAGTTTCAACGATACTTATTACAGTAAACCCACTAGCTACAGCGAATGCAGGTACGCCACAAACCGTTTGTTCTGGAAGTTCGATAACTTTAGCAGGAAGCATTGGCGGAAGCGCGACGGGTGCAACGTGGACTGCTCCAGGTGGCACATTCTCCAACCCTAATTCCCTGACATCTACATATACACCAAGCATTGCAAGTGGAACAGTAACATTGACTCTGACAACGGCGGGTCCCTGTACGGCTGTAATTTCCACGGTTGTAATTACTGTAATTGCTTCTCCGATTGCTACGGTAAGCGCTTCCTCCCTTTTAGTTTGTGTGGGTGAATCTTTCGATTTGTTTTCATCTTCAGATATGGGATTTACTCAACCAACGCTATTGTACCAGGATTTTAATGGAGGTTCAAATAACTGGACAACGAGTGATAACAATACCGGTGGAACAGTTGCAAACTCAAGGTGGACGTTACGGCCAGACAATTATTCCACGGACGGTCTGAACTTTCATTCCAATGATCAGACGCAGTTCTATCTCTCTGACAGTCGTTCGCAGGGAACTGCGACCTCCAGGACGCAGACGTACCTGACTTCACCTGTAATGAGCACTGTTGGTTATACATCTTTGGAGATAGATTTTTTTCATTATTTCCGCTTTGCAAATGTTTCCAATGAGTCGGCAAAAGTAGAAGTATCAACGAACGGAACGACATGGACTACAATTGTTGCCTATACCAGCACACAAGGGACTTCCAGCGCATTTGCCAACCCGGTTATTAATCTTACCGCATACATTGGCAATCCGACTTTTTATGTGAGATTTCAGTTAAGATCAAATGCGAGGGCCAGGTATTGGGCAATTGATAATGTGACAATTTCTGGTGTTCCTGCGGTCGTTCCAGTCATCAGTTGGACATCAGTTCCGGCCGGATTTACTTCAACTGTTGCAAATCCAACAAATATAACACAGACAGCAACAACAACGTATATTGTTACTTATACAAATTCCATTACCCATTGCAGTGGCAGTGCTTCTGTAACGGTTGAAAAATTGATTGACACAGAACCTCCGGTATTTTTTAACGTACCACCCGATGTTAGTATTTCCTGTCAGAAGTGTATACAGGCATTTGTTAATGCAGATTTCGAAGATAACTCGACTATTCCATGTTGGTCGTATATAGCAAACGGCGGAGTTCCCGGATGGCAATCCACTACAGGGACTATTGAAATTGAGAGAACCGGATGTGTAGATGGAGTTGCATCTTACTCAGGGAATTATCATGCGGAATTAAACTCTGACCAGGTTGGAGATCTCTATCAGTCTTTTTGTACAGTTCCAACCACAACTGTCCAGGTTAGTTTCGCTCATCATAAGAGGATGCAACCTACCAGGGCGACTGACGATATTATGGGAGTTTGGTCGGGGCCGAATTTAACCAGTTTAACGCAGATTGGCACATTTACAGCAACACAAACGTCCGGGTGGCGCGTTCATACTATTTCTTTAGATATTCCAATCGGTCAGACGACCACCATCTTTCTTTTCAGGGCGATTCAGGGTGCCGGCCCAAATCCTCCACTGAATACATACGGCAACCTGATTGATAATATACAGGCAATAACCTTAGTTGCGCCAACAGTAGTTCCTTATGCAACAGATAACTGTCCTAATGTTTCCATTGGCCTTGTCGAGCAAAAAATTATCGGTGTGTGTGAAGGTAATTATCAACTGGTAAGGACATGGACTGCAATTGATGGATCCGGGAATCAAACAATAGCCACACAAACCGTAACGATAGGGGATTTTACTCCACCTGTGATTGTTAGCGGAATTCCTGCAAATGCAACGTATGCGTGTACTGATGTGATTCCATCGCCACCTCCTCTATCCTCAATAATTGCAACAGATAACTGTTCTGATGCATCAAATATCGCGATTACATATGCACAAACAACTATACCAGGACCTTGCCCCAATAGCCACACGATCAACCGGACATGGACTGCAACCGACCAGTGCTCCAACAGTAGCAGTGCAACGCAGGTTATCACTGTAATTGACAATGTTGCTCCAACCGCTGATGCACTACCGGCTCTTGGCCCATTTACATGTTATGCCAGCATTCCCGCAGCCAACATCAATGATGTAACTGGCGAAGTGGATAACTGTGGCGGGGCAGTCACTGTGACATTTGTATCTGACGGAGCGAACCCAGGCTGTACAGGAACTGTTGTGAGAACGTACCGGCTGACGGATGTTTGCGGCAACTCAGCCACGATCACACAAAATATTACAATTAGTGACAATATTGCTCCGACTGCAGATCCCTTGCCGGCTCTCGGTCCATTTACATGCTATTCCAACATTCCGGCCAATAATATCAATGATGTAACGGGTGAAGTGGATAACTGTGGCGGTACAGTGACTGTAGCTTTTGTATCTGACGGGGCGAATCCAGGCTGTGCAGGAACTGTTGTGAGAACGTATCGTCTGACGGATGTTTGCGGCAACTCAGCCATGATCACACAAAATATTTCAATTAATGACAATGTTGCTCCAACTGCAGATCCTTTGCCGGCTCTCGGACCATTTGCATGCTATTCCAACATTCCAGCCAACAATATCAATGATGTAACCGGCGAGATGGATAACTGTGGCGGTACAGTGACTGTTGCTTTTGTATCTGACGGAGCGAACCCTGGCTGCTCGGGAACGGTTGTAAGAACTTACCGTCTGACGGATGCCTGTGGCAATGCGGCCAACATCACACAAAACATCCTGATACAGGACATTGTACCCCCAGTAATAACTTGTCCGGGAAATGTTAATACAGTAGCAGATCCAGGAAAAACTTTTGCAACTATTTCTCTTCCGGCGCCAACCTATTCTGATAATTGCACCCCGACAGGAAATATCAGTATTACCTGGGTCATGACCGTTCCA
>CAIWTA010000122.1 GCA_903915465.1 uncultured Bacteroidales bacterium
AATCAGTAAAAACTACAAAATCTTCTGGGAAAGCTGCAAAACCAGCTGTTGCAAAATCTGCTATAAAGAAAAATGCTGCAACAAAAACTTCGGGAAGCAAAACTATTTCTGTTCCGGCTCCCAAGAAGCAAGTTAAACCCAAGACACCCCCTGCTAAACAGTTACAGGAAAAAGCAACATCAGAAAAAACCTCTTCGGTAAAAATCACAGAATCAGCTCCTGCTAAAGAAAAAATGGTCAAAATCTTTTCAAAGGAAAAGTTTGATTTTACTGATGAAAAGGGCGAAGTCACTGTGGAAAGAAAATTGATGGCACTGTATAATCTTCAACAAATCGACTCTCAGGTTGATAAAATCCGGATTATTCGAGGGGAGCTTCCACTGGAAGTTCAGGATCTGGAAGATGAAATTGCCGGATTGGAAACACGTATCGAAAATTATGTTCTTGAAACAGTTGAGCATGAAAAGGTTATCCATGAAAAGGAAATTTCAATTCAGGATAGTCAGGGACTGATCAAAAAATACGAAGATCAGCAAATGAATGTCCGCAACAACCGTGAATATGATTCTCTTACCAAAGAGATTGAATTCCAGAATCTTGAAATTCAGTTATCACAGAAAAGAATTCGTGAGGCTCAACTGGCACTAGATGCCAAAAAAGAAGAAATAGCACAATTTCAAAAGGTTCTTCAGGACAGGAAAAATGACCTTGAAGTAAAAAAGAATGAACTTGATGATATTATTGCTGAAACAGAAAAGGAAGAAAACGAGTTGATCAGACAATCTGATCTTAATCATAAATATATTGAAGAGCGTCTTATCACAGCATATTCCAGAATCAGGAAAAATGCCCGGAATGGACTTGCCGTTGTGCAGATAGAAAGAGATGCCTGTGGCGGTTGTTTTAACAAGATTCCTCCACAACACCAGTTAGACATCCGGATGCATAAAAAAATAATTGTTTGCGAATATTGCGGAAGAATTCTGGTTGACGATATTATTGTCAACGCAGTACATTGATGTTTGTGTTGTTTCAAACAGGTAAAGCATTGAATTGGAAATGGCTATTTCTGTTCAATGCTTTTTGCTTTTTCCCATTTCTGCTTGCTGCACAGCTTGATTTCAATACAAACTGCCAGCTTGCATACAAAAATGTATTATCTCTCCAATTTCAGAAAGCAGAGAAAGTTCTATGCATAGAAAAAACAGTTAACCCTGCTAATCTCACACCGGTATACCTTGAGAATTACATCGATTTTCTGGCGGCATTTATCAAAGAAGAACAGCCTTTATTCGAAAAATTCAGGAAAGATCAGGACAAGCGGTTTCAAATCCTCGAACAAGCTGATCAGAATTCTCCTTACTACCATTATTTTTTGGGAAATTTGCATATCCAATCGGCAATATTAAAAACCAAATTCGGAGAATACAGATCTGCAGCTATTGAATTTAGTCAGGCATACCGGGAGTACAAGGAAAACAAAAAGCTTTTCCCTGATTTTCTTCCTCAATATGCCGGGATAGGGTTGGTTCATGTTCTTGCAGGAATTGTTCCCGATAATTATTCATGGCTTTTAAAATTATTTGGAATGGAAGGAGATATTCAGCTTGGTTTGGCAGAAATCTCAAAAGTTGCAGAATATCCGGGGAATGATGAATCATATAATATCTTTAGGCTGGAAGCCTTATTTTATCTTTCTTTTATCGATGTTAACCTTGGGAAAGATACTGAAAATGCCATACATATTCTTCGGAATTTTGAAAAACTAAATGCTTCTTTCCCTGAACCTTCAAACCCACTATTTGTTTTTGTAAAGGTCGCAGTCCTTTCGAAAGCACATATGAATGACGAGATATTAAGTACTTTAGAATTGTATCAGGCCAATGCTGTTGACTTCCCTTTCTGTTACCTTGATTACCTAACAGGGTTGGCAAAATTAAACCAACTTGATCCATCCGCAGACCGTTATTTTATTCGATTTCTCAAAAATTTTAACGGCAGAAATTATATCAAATCTGCCTACCAGAAATTGGCATGGTGTTTCCTTCTTAGGGGAGATTTCAAAAAATATCAGGAGTATATTAAGATGCCGTTGGATCGTGGAAATATCTTTATTGATGGAGACAAACAAGCATTCCGGGAAGCGCAGTCAAAAGATATCCCCAATATTTTTTTACTGAAAGCACGGTTGCTATACGATGGAGGCTATGCTGACAAAGCATTGCATGAATTACTTGACCATAGCGTGAAAGAAATTGTTAAAAACAATAGAGATTTGCTTGAATATCATTACAGGCTTGGAAGAATCTATCAGGAATCCGGGGATTTGATTAAAGCATTATCTTATTTTGAGAGAACAATTCAGGAAGGAAGCAATCTTCCCTTTTATTTTGCTGCCAATTCTGCCCTGCAATCGGGTTTGATTTACGAACAACGAAAAGAATTTCCGAATGCAGAAAAATATTTTCGTATTTGTTTGAAATTGGATTATCCTGAATACAAAACCAGCCTTGATCAAAAGGCCAAGGCTGGTTTACAAAGAGTGAAAAAACATCTGCATTAAAATCGTACACCGAAAGTGGCGACGACTGAATGGGCTGTATAAATATTATGAGATGGATTAACAAGTGCAGAATCATAAAAATAATAATCATCTTTTGTTTGCGACCAGATATATGCCAGATCGCAGAAAAAATGCTTTCCTCTGTAGCCTAATCCCCCGGATACCAGGTATTTCTCACCTGTTTTAATTCCTGATTGATAAGGGCTTCCATAATAACCAAAGCCACCCCTGACCCTGAAATTCTGAATTCTCCACTCAGTTCCTGCACGGACATTCACAGGAGAAGTATATTTTGCCTTTATTTCTTTGTTTAGATCATTATATCCGTTTGATGAATCATAGAAACGAGCCTGGTTGTAATTTACATACTCATATTCTCCACTTACCAATCCATAACTGCCAATAATGAAGGCGATACTTCCGATGGCACGGAAAGGTGTTGTCATTTGGTAATCATAAGTCCCGAGGGGTGATTCCTGGTAATTAGTTGTGATTGTGTTTTTCTCATACGCTATCTCTGCCGTCATCTGGCTGTTCCAGCTGTCCCGCATATTCCCATAATATGTTGGTGTATGAATGGCTGCCCCGATACGAAACCAATTTGCAGGCCTGTAGATCACACCGATTTTCAGATTGATCCCTGTTCCGTGAGTCTCAAGAGATTGATCATATGTAAGAGAGCGAAAGTAATGAATAGAAGTGTCATTTTGGAATTCCTGGTACTGACTTGTCTCAAAATATCGGATAAATGGGATTCCGATGGTTGCACCAAAATACAATTTGTCTTCATAATTGGCCCCGAAGGATAGATTAAGTTCATTGATTGATCCATGACTGGAAACTGATTTTCTCTGATATACAGCACGCTGAGCTGGTGGAGCAACATCAAAATCGGACTTGTATGAATTGCTGGCAGAATCAGCATAGATCAAGTCAGTCCCGTAAGCTAAACCAATATCAAATGGATATTGATCATTGATCATATTCGGGGAAATTCCTCCCGGAAACGAATTCAGTTTATTTGTAAAATCTGTTAAGATGGAAGATTGCTTATTATTTCCTTCCATAGTGACCCGGCTATTATAATCGTTCTGTCTGTTTACCCCAAAAGCAACAGTAAAACCCCGAAACCCGCCTTTACTTGCAGTACTTGATGGAATGGAGAAGACCAATCCCAGGTTTCCCATCCCTACATTGCCTTTGGTATCTGTTCCATTGGTTCCATTGTAGTCGGAAATCGAATGGTTAATGAAAAGGGATGGACTAAAAGACATTTCTGCGCTCTTATAGAGACCAATTCCGGCAGGATTGGTAGCAGTGACGGAGAAATCTGCTCCTACAGCACCAAAAGCTCCGCCAAGGCCCTGAAACCTGGCAGAACCACCATAAAATATTCTTGAATAACGCAATGCGTCTGATGCATTCTGGGCAGTTAAATAGCTGACAGTAAGTAACAACACGAAGGATATGATTTGTCGTTTCATAGGATGATGAATTTAGCTTATAAATTTTATCGTTAATTAGAACCAGGTTTTACTTTCTTCTTCCACCACCACCACCACCGCCGCCACTGGGAGCGCTGCCACTACTTCCCGACCTTGACGGAGCAGAGTAGCTTCCTCCACCACCTGAACGTGCTCCTGAAGAGCTTGGTGTCGAGGAAGATCTTGATGGAGTGGAATAGCCGGATGATGAATTTGACCTGGAAGGTGTGCTATAACTCCTGGTATTACTATTGTTGTTTGAAGGTGTAGCAAATCTTTTTTCATTTGATGAAGAAGTTGTGCGACTTCTGTTTTGCACTCCATTATTAACATTGGTCGAGCTTCTCCGTTGGATATTGGATTCTTTTGTACCATTATTTCTGGTCTCCAGTGCGCGTGGATTAATGTATTCCTGACTGTATTTTGGCTGTTTGTATGCAGGGGAAGAGTAGTTCTGTGTTTCAACGGTGCGATTAACAGTTGACTGACTCCCTGATCTTTGATTTTTTGTTGATGGTATTTCTCTTTGGTTATTCGACCGGCTATTCGGGGTAGTATTTTCAGTACGTTGATTTACAGGATTTTGATTTTGTTTGCTGCGATCAAAACGGTAATGTTGACGATCAGCTGGAGTTTTGTTTATGTCAGCCCGTGAACTAGTATGCTTTTGGACACTTTCGGAAGGATTTGTTCTCCCCTGAGCAGCAGCGTTCCCATCTGGCTTCTTTTGATCTGTTGCACGAGTGTCAATAGTTCTTCCAGTAATCTTCGATTCCCTGGGATTAGTAATATTCCTCTGTACCTTATCAACGGAGGAAGCTGTACCAGGTTCAGCTATTCTTGAAATGCTACGGTGATTTCCATCCCCATTGGAGGAAAGCATTCTCCTTTGTCCGTAATAAAATGAGGAGGTAGTATTGTAGTAAGGATTGCCATGGTGTCCATCCCAGTACCCGTCATTGTAACCATCCCAATACCCGCTATAGTATCCGCCCCAACCTCCATAAGAATAAGGATAATACCAGGAAGAATAGGGATATCCCCAATTGTAGGAATCCCAACCCCAACCGAAACCGCAGCCAATTGAAACTGATGAGCCCCAGAAGAAGGGATCATAAGATGAACCAACGTAAACATTTACATCTGGGTTCGAAGAATAGGTATTATCATATAAATTAGGATCTACAGTCCCATCATTGTTATCTGTGGCATAACCTTTTGCGTTTGCTGCTCCTTGTTGCCCAGAGGATTTGGAATAGTCGTTGTAATCATCATACCAAGTAGCTGAACCTGATTTCATTGCTGAGGAGCTGTCGGGTGAGGACATCTTTTGAGGTGTAAGGTCCATGTTTTGATGTTTTGCCTCAACTGGCTGCTTTGAATATTTGGGATTTGCATAAACATCATCGTAAGCTACTGAGGATGTTTGCTGTTGCGTCTTGCATCCGGAAAGAGTTGAGATGATGATCGTGGTGAGAATGATTAACTTTTTCATTGTTTTGTCCTCCTTGGTTCCTTTTATGGTCGTTTGAACTTCATTACGATGAGGAATATTTACTATTTTTGTCTCCTTATCAGAAGGAAATTATTAACAAATATTATACCGAACTTATAAAATGGCAAAAGATTTTTCAACAAGAGCAGAGAATTACTCACAATGGTACAATGACCTGGTGATAAAAGCAGATTTGGCTGAAAATTCGGCTGTTCGCGGGTGCATGGTTATCAAGCCGTACGGCTATGCAATATGGGAGAAGATTCAGGCAACTCTCGACCAGATGTTTAAGGCTACCGGTCATTCAAATGCCTATTTCCCGATTTTTATTCCTAAATCATTTTTTAGCAGGGAAGCTAGTCATGTTGAAGGTTTTGCAAAAGAATGTGCAGTCGTTACGCATTATCGGTTAAAAGCTTCACCAGATGGGAAGGGTGTTGTTGTGGATGAAGATGCAAAACTTGAGGAAGAGTTGATCGTACGGCCTACCTCCGAAACAATCATTTGGGATACATATAAAAATTGGATTAAATCTTATCGCGACTTACCCATACTGATCAACCAGTGGGCGAATGTTGTCCGATGGGAAATGCGCACAAGACTATTCCTTCGAACTACTGAATTTTTATGGCAGGAAGGGCATACCGCTCATGCTACAAATGAGGAAGCTGTGAAAGAGTCAGAAACTATGCTGGATGTGTATGCAAAATTTGCTGAAGAATGGATGGCTGTTCCTGTTTTACAAGGCACCAAAACCGCCTCCGAGCGGTTTGCAGGAGCTATTGATACATATGCCGTTGAGGCGCTAATGCAAGACGGGAAAGCACTTCAAGCGGGAACGTCACATTTTCTTGGACAAAATTTTGCAAAAGCATTTGATGTCAAATTCCTTACGCGGGAGAATCAACTTGAGTACGTCTGGTCAACATCGTGGGGTGTGTCCACCAGATTAATCGGGGCTTTGATCATGGCGCATTCAGATGATAATGGTCTTGTATTGCCTCCAAAGCTGGCACCAATCCAGGTTGTAATAGTTCCGGTTTTTAAAAACCAGGAACAGCTTGATCTTATCCGGGAACATGTAATCCCAATGAAAAAAACAATTGAAGACAAAGGAATTACCGTAAAGTTTGACGACCGAGATACACATAAACCGGGTTGGAAATTCGCTGAATATGAGTTCAAAGGAGTTCCTGTCAGGATTACCATTGGTCCGCGGGACATTGAGCAAGGGACTGTAGAAGTAGCCCGTCGGGATACGCTTGAAAAAGAAGTGTTCCAGATGATCGATATAGGAAATAAAATCAGTCATCTATTGGTTCAGATCCAGCAAAATCTTTTTCAGAAGGCTCTAAATTTTAGGGAAAATAATACTTTCCGGGTAGACACGTGGAACGAGTTCAAAAATGTTCTGGAGAACAAGGGAGGCTTCATCTATGCGCACTGGGATGGTACTTCAGAAACGGAGGACAAGATCAAGGAAGAAACAAAGGCAACTATCCGTGTAATCCCGTTAAATAATCCCCGGGAAAATGGAAAATGTGTTTATTCTGGGAGGCCTTCAACGCAACGAGTTGTTTTTGCAAGAGCTTACTGATTAAAATTGAATAACTTCTCCAACGCCATGAATCTGGATGTCTAAAGAATCCGGATTCCCAGTATAATAAATATTTCCAATAGATTCAATTCGTGCTTTAAGGAATTGCCGTGCTCTGACATATACATCATTGGAGCCATGGTTGGTTACAAATGCATATCCAGTTTGCAAGTCCTTGGCCTGGATCAACCCAAAATCACCTGCAAAAATCGTGCAGATAGAACATGTCCCATGAAGGTTGAAGTCGGCGGTTCCCATATGGATAATAAAATATCCGAATCCTTTAATGTCCAGATTCATGTCAATTGTTCCTGCTCCTCCCCAGACATCTACCTTCAGATTATCAGATCTAATTGGAGTTAAAGTTGTAATATTTCCTGAAGAGTTATAGTAGATTTTTTTGAGGTTTTTAACTGAGACATATACATTGACGGGCTTTGAATAGCTCCTTAACCAATTACACTTGGTATTATTCCTGATCGTCAGCTGGCGGTCAATAACCTTTGTTTCAATTCCGTCTAATATATTCTGTCCAGCTTCAACTTCTACCTTATTGACAGAATCTTCGCTGAGGATAAGATTTACATAATCCTCCAAATCGATACTATCAAATTCAGCAATATTCCTGACTTCCCTTACGATGTTCCCTGTGCTGGTGAAGCAATCAGTCCCGGTCTTTTTGCAGCCAGGCAATCCAAATAGAAAGACTGATAATACACCAATGGTGTATGTAAGTAACTTGATGCTATGTTTTTTAATTTTCATGTTACTATTTAAGGGATTTTTTCCCATATAGATGAACAAACCGGTATCCAAATCCCCACCCGATATAATCAGCTCTTCCGAAGTGAACTTTCAGCATCACATTTGCAAATATATGCTTTGAAATATTGTACTGAAAGGATATTTTCTCATACAATGGACCATTTGATTTTTCCTGACCACCAAGATAACATCCCAAGTTGAAAATTAAACTCAGTTTTGAAAGTCCTAACTCATATGCTGCATTGATCCCAGGCCGGAGAATTTTTGTTTTGTTGGATACATCAACGCCGCGGGATTCAAGGATTGCAACATGTGAGCCATCATAGGAAAGATCAAGACCAAAACCGACTTTGCTCTTTCTGCTGACCGGGAAGAATGTATTTTCATAAATATGGTATACAAGAAAATTCTGTTTTAAAATAGCTTGCATATTTTTACTTCCAATTGCAGCCCCAAAATTAAATTCCACTGAATGTTTCACTATCGCTTCAAAAGGATCAGTTGGCGCAATAAAACGATCGCCTATAAAGTTGTTTTCACGGGCAAGCCGATAGGCTAACCCAACATTCGCCAATGGGAAATTCAATCCATAATTTGGCAGTTTGAGAGAGCCATTTGAAAAATGCTGCAGACCAAATCCTCCGGAGATTGTCAGTCGTTGATTCAATCTGTACCTTATTTCGAATGTCAAATTCACAGCAGCATTCAGATGAGAACCAATTACAAGATTTTTGTAATTGCTTATCCTGTCAAACTTCTTGGTAAGATAACCTATTCCAAGGCCAAACCGGAAAGTCATCAAAAAACTATTCCGCCGATAAAGTGGAAAATTGATGAACGGATAAATAGCATAAGCAGATCCCAGGTATGGTGATTTTCCCAAACCTGAATACCAAAAACTGACACCAATCAATGGATAGGCATATGCTCTTTCCCATTTATGTTTGCCAAAAGTTTCCTGTTGAAGATTAATCTCGAATGCGGGTAAATGGCTGTTGAATATTTCCAGTTCAAGATGATGCGCATAGATAAATCCATAATTGAATTTTACCTCAACCATCATATTTGAAGTAAAGAGTTTATGTTTGAATTGAGATTGGACGGAAAGAGGTGCCAATAGAGAATACAGAAAAAATATCCTGACAAGAAAGACGCGTAAGGGAAAAATTTCTGCAGGCTGTATCAATTTAATGAATCTTAAGATTTTATTCTGCACAAATTTATTACGATTTCCCGATTCTACGAAAGATAGATGTTTGGTGATATGCTAACGATAAAACAGATTAATCCTTACTTTTGAGAAAAAATTAAAGAATGGAAGAAAAGGTCGCAGCATTCCGGAAATTACTTGAGATCATGAGTGAACTGAGGGCCAAGTGCCCCTGGGATCAAAAGCAGACTGTAGAAAGTCTTCGTTATTTAACGATAGAAGAAACCTATGAGTTATCGGATGCAATCCTTGAAAAGAACATGGACGAGATTAAGAAGGAGCTGGGAGATCTGATGCTTCACCTGGTTTTTTATTCCCAGATTGCTTCTGAATCAAATGCATTTGATATTGGGGATGTACTTGAGAATATCAATTCAAAATTGATTCATCGTCACCCGCATATTTTCGGCGATGTTGTTGTAAGGGATGCAAAACATGTCAGGGATAATTGGGAAAAAATCAAGCTCAAAGAAAAAGGGAATGAATCAGTACTGTCCGGGGTTCCAAACTCTCTGCCAGCGATGGTTAAAGCATGCCGGATCCAGGAAAAAGCCAGCGGGGTAGGATTTGATTGGGAAAAACCAGAACAGGTATGGGATAAAGTTCTGGAGGAAATGAAAGAGCTTAGGTATGAAGTTGAAAATGAAGGGAATATCAAGAAAAAAGAAGATGAAATGGGAGATCTCCTATTTGCAATGGTGAATTATGCCAGGTTCATCGATGTGAATCCAGAGGATGCGCTGGAAAAGACAAACAGGAAATTCATTCACCGTTTCCAATATTTAGAGGAAAAAGCAAAGAAGGTCAACAAACCCTTGCATGAAATGACACTTGCCGAAATGGATGTATTCTGGGATCAGGCGAAGAAGCTAGAATAGTGATGCATCCTGATCTGGTTTGAATATCAGTGTTTTGATAAATAATCTGCAACACCTGCAGAATCAGCCTTCATCCCTTCATCTCCTTTATGCCAGTTTGCCGGACAAACTTCTCCATTCTGTTCAAAGAACTGCAATGCATCCACGATGCGAATTGCTTCATCGATGCTGCGTCCTAAAGGGAGATCGTTAACAACCTGATGCCGAATGATACCTTCTTTGTCAATCAGGAATAATCCCCTGAAAGCAACCGGACCGCCTTCGAAATTGATCGAACCGTCTTCATCATAAACCCATTCACCGGCAAGAACGTCAAAATTAGCTGAGATAGTTTTAGAAAGATCAGAAACAATAGGGTATTTGACACCTTTTATTCCGCCTTTATTCTTTTCTGTGTTCAACCATGCCCAATGCGAAAATTTAGAATCTATTGAGCACGCAACAACAGCTACATTCCTCTTTTCGAAGTCTGCTAATTTCTCCTGGAATGCCAGTAATTCGGTAGGGCAAACAAAAGTAAAATCCAACGGATAAAAGAAGAAAATCACATGCTTTTTCCCAAGGTATTGCTGAAGGGAAAATTTTTCCACAAACTCACCACCATTCACAACGGCATCTGCTTCAAATACCGGAGCTTTTTTTCCAACTAGTACTGCCATATTTTTAGTATTTAGGGTTAATTTTTTGCAAAGATAATATTATTTAGAAATATTATGGATAAGAAGAATCAATTTTTATGGTTTCACATCCTCAAAATTAAACTGGAGCTGTTCATTACGAAGAAAATCATAAAGTGTCATTTTCCGAAGTTCAAAACAGCTTCTCCAATAAGTCTGGAGGGCCTCATAGTAAGATTTCTCTGCATTGTCGTTTTCAATCTGGGCATTGTTGAGGTCAAGGATGCTATTAATTTTCCCAATAAGATAGCGGCCTTTGGTAACTTCATATGTTTTTCGGGCCACGGTATCTGATTTTGCAGCAATTCTCAATTGATTTTTCTGCATATTTAACTGAATCACTTTCAAGTACACGTTTCGCTCAAAATCAATGATTTCCTGTTCAACAGAGTTTTTAACAATTTCCTGTTTTGATTCTGCCATCTTGATTTTTCCTCGTGCCACCCCCCAATCAAGGATTGGAATATCCAATCCCAATGTAACCTGTTCCTGATCTAATGCACTGTGATAGGCTTTTTCTAAAGACGGTGCCGTTTGGTTATAACCAAACACAGCGGTTAATTTGGCATCGAAACGACCGTCCATTTTTGCAAAGTTAACGTCGCGGGCAGCTTCAAGAAGTTGTCTCTGAAAGTCTTCAGATGCAGATGAGTTTTTATTGGCTTCACTTACTGCAAGTACAGGATTAACAGTAGTAAAGACGATATTGGAAGGAGGAACGAGGATGAAGGATATGGTGTCTTTGATTCTCAGGTATGATTTAAAGCGAAACAGAGCATTATCCAAACCAAGATTGGCATTTTCAACTGCGGCTTGTGCTTTCAGAAAATTTAATTCCAGGAGTAAAAGGTCATTTTCAGCGATTTTACCAAGCTGATACCGGCCTTTTGCGATGCGATAAAGCGTATCATAATTAGACTGGTTCGTCAAGGCTATTTTCTTTTCTATCTGAGCTTGCAGCAATCCAAAAAAATAATTTGTAGTTGTTATATTTACCTGTTCACTGTCTTCAAGATATTTTCTTTTAGCCAGGCTGTATTTCAGTGGTTGAAGTTTTCGTTCCCATTTGAATGGATTATACTGGAAAATCGGCTGAGAATAACCGATATTAATTGGTGTGCTTAAATAGGAAATTGTCGTTGAGTCATTTATGACATTATCCAGACGTTTTAACCCTGAACTAACAGATAACGTTCCACCTGTTAATCCAATTCTCTGGCTCAATCCAAGGTCTGCAGAATACTGTGTGTACTGCTGAGGTACATACGTCTGGATGCCTCCTACCGGAATTGACTGGATAACCCGCTGAAGGTCAGGAATTGTTGCACTTAGCTTCAGTTGTGGAAGGTAATCTCCCTTAAATGATCTGTATTCCCAGAAGCTAGACCGGAATTGTTGTTTTGCGTTTAAGGCATCAAGTGATTGATATTTTGCCAGCTCGAGTGCCTCTTCTAAAGTGAATCTGCGAGCTTCGGTCTGAGAAATACCCAAAAAAGGAATAAAAAAAATGATAAGAGCCAGGGACCTTCGTGATAATAAGAATCTGTTCATGTCAAGTGGGTAAGTTCTTCTTTTTTATTCATGTCGAAGAGATGTTACCGGCTCCTGTTGTGAGGCACGTCTGGCCGGCATATAACCAAATGCGATCCCTACTGTTGCGGAAACTCCGAAAGAAATAACAATGGAAATTGCAGAAACGATAGTAAGGATTCCTGTCAACTCCATAATAATTTTTGAAATTGCGATTCCGAGAATAATTCCGATAAGTCCACCGGTAATACTGATCATGGTTGCTTCGGTAAGAAACTGGAGGATAATATCCCGTTTTGTTGCCCCGATAGCCTGACGAATCCCGATCTCTTTGATTCTTTCCATGACTGAGGCAAGCATGATGTTCATGATTCCTATCCCTCCTACAAGTAATGAGATACTGGCAATAGCCCCAAGAACAATGTTGAAAATATTTTTTGCACGTTGTTCTTGTTTCAAAAGCAGTTCAGGAACTTTTATCTCCATGTCTTCTACACCTGCATGCCGGCGAACCATCATCCTTTTAAGAATTTCAGTAGTCGATCGGACTTCTTCACTTGATTTCACCTGGACCACGATCTTGTCAATCTGGTTCCTTGTTCCCATTGATGATTCCTGGTCTGTGAAGGCTGTCACATCTTCCTGGTAGGAATCTCTGCTGCCATGAAGGGAAGAAGCGGTAACCAATGTCCTGTCTTTGAACCTTAGGAGAAGTGTTTGGATCGGGGCATAAATAGTGTTATTGTAGTCTGATATTCCCAGGTTTTCGAGTGCTGACTGATTTACTTCGCGTTTTCTCAGGACTCCGATAACCTTAAGCCAGATCGGACCGCATTTTATCTCCTTCCCTATCGGATTTTCCTTACTAAAAAAGCGGGATTTTATTGTTGGGCCGATGATACAAACAGCCTTTCCGTCTTGTTGCTGCTCCTCATTAAACATTTCACCCTGGGACAAGTCAAGGTTAAAGACACTAAAAAAGTCCGGAGTAGTTCCGGTTAGTTTTGTTGAGGTTCTGACGCCATCTTTCAAAACATCTGCTTCATAAATAACCTGTGGACTGACTTTTTCAACAGTGGGAATTAAAGCTTTGATACTTTGCGCATCTTTAAGTGTAAGCCCCGGGGAGAATTTTTTTGCTTGTTTCGTGTTTTGTTGAGTTTGTTGATTTGTTTGGTCGGATGAAGCGTTTTTGTTATCCGTTCCTTTGGATTTGTCAGTTTTTGGAGAAATGATAATATTATTAACGCCAACGAGCTTCATCTGGTCGAGGATCTCTTTCTGGGCACCTGACCCAATGGCCATCATGGCAATCACGGCAGCTACGCCAAAGATGATACCAAGTGCAGTAAGAATGGAACGGAACTTATTCAGAAAGACCGCTTCCACCGCAATATTGAGAATATACCAATACCTTTCGAACACGTTGGAAAATTTAGTGATGGGTTTTGCCATCTTTTTTCTGGATGGCAGGTTTGGCTACATATTTTTGTAATTCTTTTTTTGAAAGACTAACTAATTCCAGCTTATCAACTTTTTCAGGCGGATTTAAGTATAATTCTTCATCTGCTTTAACCCCGGCCTTGATGATAATTTCATTTTCATTGCTCTGGCCCACAATTACCTGCTTTTTCAAGATGCTTCCTCCATCTTTCAGATAAACAAAGGAAATGCTGTCGTTACTGAAAACCGACTCAAACGGGCAGAAAAGCACATCGTTGATGGTTGCAGTGACAATAGTGTTTTTAGTAGTCATTGCAGGGCGCAGGATAGAATCAAACTCGTTAACAAGGATTTTAACTTCGAAAACTTTTGCATTGGAGTTCTGTATTTGCTCACCAATATTGGCAACTTCAGTTACTTTACCTGTGAATTTTTTTTCCGGAAAGGCATCGATTCCGATCCTTACGATTTGATTGACCTTGACTTTGCTGATATCAATTTCATTTACATATGTTTTTGATATCATCTTAGACAGATCCGGCAACTCAGCAACTACATTTTCCCAGGCATTCAGAGTGGAGCCAATACCCTGTTTATTCCCATCCCAGTTCCGTCGGTAAATCACCATACCTGCCTTGGGTGCAGTAACAGTGAATTGCTTCAAGACCTTCTGCATATCATCTAATTTTCGTTGGGCCTGTGTATAAGAGGCCGTAACTTCCTGCATATTCGCAACTGCTTTTTGGTAACGGAGCACATAATTTTTTTCAGCTTGTTCCAATCCTCTTTGGGCTTTCTCTAATTCAATCTGGACCTGTCGGATGGTAGCAGGAGGTTCATATTTGGATTGTTCTAGAGCGATCCTTTTTTCTTCCAGTCCGTATTTCAAGTTCAGAAGTTCATCCCTGGCATTCCGAAGGTCAAGGGAGGTATCAAGTTTGGTCTTCGTGAGTTGGGTTTCAAATTTTTCAAGGTTGGTCTCTTCATCTTTGATCTTATTGGAAATCTCAGTCCGATCAAGCGTTGCAACATACTGTCCTGAATCAACTACTGTACCATCAGCAATAATATCCTGTATTTTGACTTGCCATATTTGAACCTGCCGTAATGCAGTTGGCCCATAAATCATTTCAGAGGATTTTGCAACTAATTCCCCTGTTGTGGTGACTTCGATCGGGAAAGTCCCTTTCTTAACTTTAACGGTAATTTGGCTACTTTTATCCGTTTTTGCTGTGATAAGATAAGTAACCAGGGCAATTATAATTAACCCGGCAGCCAGATAAATGAACTTTCTTTGATTCATTGTCAGATATGTTAGGAAGGCACTTAAACGTCTATGTTGGCGTATTTTGCATTCTTTTCGATAAAGGCCCGTCTTGAAGGAACATCATCACCCATAAGCATTGAGAATATACGGTCTGCTTCGGTTCCGCTGTCAATTGTAACCTGTCGGAGTGTACGGGTCTGTGGGTCCATGGTAGTATCCCAAAGCTGTTGCGCATTCATTTCACCGAGACCTTTATAACGCTGAAGATGTATTCCGGAGTCTTTTCCATTAACTGATAATTCCTGGGTTATCCTGAGGCGTTCTTCTTCTGTCCAGCAATATATTTGTTTACTTCCTTTTTTGATCAGGTAGAGGGGAGGAGTGGCGATGTAGACATGACCGTTTTCAATCAGTTCTTTCATATACCTGAAGAAGAAAGTCATGATCAGCGTGGCGATATGACTTCCGTCAACATCAGCATCCGTCATGATGATGATTTTATCATAACGAAGTTTTTCAAGATTTAGTGCCTTGCTGTCTTCTACAGTTCCAATACTTACACCGAGGGCCGTAAAAATATTCTTGATCTCTTCGCTCTCGAAGATTTTGTATTGCATTGCTTTTTCAACGTTGAGGATTTTTCCGCGAAGCGGAAGGATAGCCTGGAATTTTCGCTCTCTTCCCTGCTTTGCTGTACCGCCTGCGCTGTCACCTTCAACAAGGTATATCTCACATAAGGAAGGATCTTTCTCGGAACAATCTGCGAGTTTCCCGGGAAGACCAGATCCACCCAGTACGCTTTTGCGCTGAACGAGTTCACGTGCTTTACGTGCAGCGTGGCGTGCAGTTGCTGCCAGGATGACTTTGTTCACAATGGTTCTTGCTTCTTTTGGATGCTCTTCGAGATAATAAGAGAGCAATTCACTAACGGTTTGATCAACGACTCCCATCACTTCATTGTTCCCCAGTTTGGTTTTTGTCTGACCTTCGAACTGCGGTTCCTGGACTTTAACAGAAATGATGGCAGTAAGACCTTCCCTAAAATCGTCTCCTGAGATATCAAATTTCAATTTTGCAAGAAGTCCGGTTTTATCTGCATAGCTTTTCAGCGTTCTCGTAAGTGCCCGTCGGAAGCCTGCAAGGTGCGTTCCACCTTCATGGGTATTAATATTATTGACGTAGGAATGAATGTTTTCAGTGAAGGAAGTATTGTATTGCATTGCAACTTCAATGGGGATATTGTTCCTTTCGCCTTCAATGGATATAGGTTCCGGCATTAATTTTTCCCGGTTGGAGTCGAGGAAGTCAATAAAATCACGTAAACCATTGTCAGAGTGAAAAGAATCTTGAATGAATTTATCGTTTTCGTCTTTTTCTCTTTCATCTGTAAGGGTTAATGTGATTCCTTTATTAAGGAAGGCCAGTTCACGTAACCGGGAGCTCAGGATGTCAAAGTCATAATGGTCGGTGATGAAAATCGAATTGTCGGGAAGAAAAGTAACTTCAGTTCCGTTTTTATCTGTATCGCCGATGGTCTTAATGGGATAAACAGGTTTACCACATTCATATTCCTGCTGGAATATTTTGCCACCTCTCCGAACTGTAACCACCAACTTGCTGGAAAGTGCGTTTACGACGGAAACGCCGACCCCATGCAACCCTCCGGAGACTTTGTATGTGTCCTTATCGAATTTCCCTCCGGCATGCAGGACTGTCATAACGACTTCCAGTGCCGAACGTTGTTCTTTTTCGTGAAAATCTGTCGGAATTCCCCGGCCATTATCAATAACTGTAACTGAATTATTTTCATGTATAACAACCTCTATCCTATTGCAATACCCTGCAAGTGCTTCATCGATAGAATTATCAACTACTTCGTAAACCAGATGATGTAACCCCCTGATATTCACATCCCCAATGTACATTGCCGGCCTTTTGCGAACGGCTTCAAGACCTTCAAGAACTGTGATGTTTTCTGCAGTATAATTCTGACTTGCCTTCTCTTTTTCTAAATCATTCATAAACAAGATGTTAAATATTATTTCGTTAGCGCAAAAGTACGGATAAGATTTGGATTCATTTCAATGAAAATATCAGGAAAATCAAGGATTTTATTAACAATTAACGGTGAAAAACAAGGATTATTTTAGTGCATTGATGATCTTCTCTGCAGCATGGCCATCCCCAAATTCTTCTTTCCGTGGAACAGTTGGATAGGGTTGATGGATGGCCTGGATGATCTGTTCAGGATCGGAGCCGGTTACAATATTCCAGTTATCATGAACGGTTTCGATCCACTCGGTTTCTTTCCGGAGCGTGATGCATGGAATTCCCAAAAAATAAGCTTCCTTCTGCAAACCGCCTGAATCCGTAAGGACTTTTATCGAATTCTGTGTTAATAGCAGCATTTCCATATATCCTAAAGGATCGATGAGAATGATATTTGACGGAATCTTTATGGAACCAGTCAATACCTTTCGTGTTCTTGGATGAATGGGGAGAACTACAGATTGCCCGGTTTCGGAGAATGCAGTAAGAAGATTTTTAAGGATCTCGGGATGGTCAGTGTTTTCGGCACGATGAATCGTTGCCAGAAAATATTTATCAGGAATTCCATCAGTTTTATACGCTTTCGGGTGAAGCAGCATTTTGTCACGATAGAAAAGGATTGAGTCGTACATTACATCACCCGTAAAACGGGTAATGGCTGCAAGTCCTTCATTTTCCAAGTTCTGAACGGCAGTTTTTGTAGGAGCAAAAAGAAGATCAGCGATTCTGTCGGTTACAATTCTGTTAATTTCCTCCGGCATCTCACGGTTAAAGCTGCGTAATCCTGCTTCCACGTGTGCCACTGGCACTTTCAACTTAACCGAAGCAAGAGCTCCTGCCAGCGTTGAATTAGTATCTCCATAAACCAGGGTCCAATCAGGTTTTTCTTTTTGAATGATCTCTTCAACGCCTTTGAGCATCAGCCCGGTTTGAACGGCATGACTGCCGGAGCCAACTTCAAGGTTATAGTCTGGAGAAGGGATTTCCAATTCCCTGAAGAATATCTCAGACATATTCTGATCATAATGCTGACCGGTATGTAATAAGATTTCGTGAAAGGAAGAATCGGTGCGAAGAATACGGGAAAGAGCAGCTGCTTTGATGAATTGAGGTCTGGCCCCTATGACAGTTACAATCTTCATGATATAAAAGTAAAAAACAACAGTTCTGTAAGCAGGATTTTGTTCCCTGTCCTTTAGTACCAGCCTGTTTGCTGAGTCAGAGGACAAAGCTTCTATCATTTATCTGAGCCGGAAGTCACCTTCCGGCTTAATCGACCTACCCCCCGGTATCGGGCGAGCCACCCTTAGCACCCGGTCTACATGGTCTTTCAACCCATAAGGTTTACCCCTTCAGATAGTTGCCTGTCCGAATCGTGAGCTCTTACCTCGCGTTTTCACCCTTATCCACATGAGACTCTGAAATTTTAATAAATTAAAAAACCTGATCTTCATGTGGACGGTAATTTTCTGTGGCACTTTCTGTCCCTCCGGCCTTTTTATCCGGAAAGCCTTCCCGTTAGGAAGTATGGCGCTCTATGTTGTCCCGACTTTCCTCCCTGTTAATATTAAACTGTAACGGATCACGGTTCATTGAAAAACAGAGCGATAGAACGAACTGTTGTTCGCGCAAAGGTACAAAAAGTAGTTGAATATCCTTACATTTGCAGCTCAATAGAGATATTCCAAGTGAAAGACCTGAGTTCCGGCAATGAAGGGAAACTGATTTTAAAGTTTGCCATTCCTATGTTATTGGGCAATGTTTTCCAACAATTATACAATGTTGTGGATAGCATTATTGTTGGGAAATTTGTTGGCAAGGTAGCGCTTGCCGCTGTAGGTACTTCTTCTCCGGTGATTTTTCTCCTCATCTCATTTTTTATTGGCATCACGATGGGTTTCACCATCGTTGTGTCTCAATATTTCGGTGCAAAGGATTTTGATAATGTGAAGAAAGCCATAAACACACTTTACATATTTATTTTTTGCACATCCATTTTCATGAGTCTGGTTGGTATATTATTGGTCGATTTTATTTTTCGCATGATTGGCCTTTCCCCACTTATCATGCCTCAGGCTAAAGTTTTTATGAATATTTTTTTAACCGGACTGGTTTTTTTATTCGGGTATAATGGAACAAGTGCCATTCTGCGTGGACTGGGAGATTCCAAAACCCCCCTTTATTTTTTGATTGGTTCTGTTGTGCTCAATATCATACTGGACCTGATTTTCGTTCCTGTTTTTCATTGGGGTGTCGCTGGTGTAGCAGTGGCTACAGTGATTTCTCAAGGCGGGGCGTTTATTGTGCAGATTATCTACCTCAACAGGTATCATAAAGTAGTAAAGTTTTCTTTTTCAGCCCTGAAATTTGACCGTGTTATTTTCATCAAGAGTATGCGGATTGGTTTACCTACAGGTTTCCAACAGACTTTCGTTGCGGCGGGAATGGTTGCATTGTACTGGGTGGTCAACAAGTTTGGAGTAGATGCAAATGCTGCCTATAGTGTTGCAGGGCGTATTGACAGCTTTGCAGCCTTGCCAGCCATGAGTTTTGCGATTGCGCTGTCAACTTTTGTCGGACAAAACCTTGGTGCCAATAAACCTGAACGGGTAAAAACAGGACTCATAGCGACCTTATATCTTACAAGTGCAGTAACACTGGCTATTTCAGCTATCATTGTTTTATTCGCCAGATACCTGATGATGATGTTCACAAATGACCAGGTTGTTATAGAACTTGGAAGGAGTTATCTGGTGGTGATAGGATCGTCTTATATATTATTTTCCACGATGTTTGTCATCAACGGGGTTCTTCGGGGAGCAGGAGATACGCTTATTCCGATGTTTATCAGTTTATTTTCACTGTGGGTAATCAGGATTCCGGTTGCTTATCTCTTATCAAAAAACCCGGCGCTGGGGATTCAGGGTATATGGTGGTCTATTCCGATAGGATGGTTGTCAGGACTTACCCTATACTATTTATATTACCGTTCCGGAAAATGGAGATTAAAGGCAGTTGTCAAATATAACAAAGACGGCAGGAAAGTAGAAGAGGGAAAAATCGAAAATCGGTGACTGATATTCTAGATTAAAGTGGAGCCTAAATATGGGACTTATATTCAGAGGCTAATTACCCTTGGCCATTGTTCTATCCATAAACCTCGCCATCGCAGAGGTCAGGTTTTTTCTTGAAAATTTTTCAATTTCTTTACTATTGACTTTCAGGTTTCCCTGTTTGAACAGCATGTAGTATTCAAGTATGTTGCGTTTTACTGACTGATGGTCTTCAAATCCTGAAATTCGGCCTGCATCTGTCTGGCTAAGGATTCTTGCCGCATCTCCATCAACAGGTCCGATACAAATCACCGGTCTTTTTGATGCCAGATATTCAAACAATTTTCCGGTTAGGATACTTTTCGCATTCGGAGTATTATTTATCAGAAGGAGTAACACCTGAGAAGTTTGCTGTACCCTCAGCACTTCCTTATGAGGAAGGTAATCCTGTCGGTTCACATATTCCTGTAATCCATGGCTTTCTAATGAAGAAATGACCATGTGGTCGACTTTTCCGACCAGTTTAATTTCCAGATCTTTTCGAAAATCATCATTTTCATTAACCAATTCACTCAGAGTCTTCCATAGAGCGGCAGGATTCCTTGAAGGAGTGAGTGTTCCGACATGAGCGATGGAAAATTTGTGATCCATGGACACAGGAGATCCGCTAATACATTCCGTTTCATCAAAACCATTAGTGATAACTTCATAGTCCCGTTGATGGATGGCACGAAATTCGTCAGCCATGGACGGACTGATAACAGTAATAGAATCAGCTTTTTGCAAAACCTCAGATTCCATCCGGTGGTGCTTTGCATCAGCCCATGAAGTAAGCCTGAGATCATCATAAAAATCAATACCGGTCCAGGGATCGCGAAAATCAGCAAGCCAGGGAAGTGAAGCTGTCTCTGCAATTTTCATCGCGATCATGTGCATACTATGCGGAGGCCCTGTAGAAATGATCAGGTCGACAGGGTGCTGCTCAAGGTATTTCAGAAGGAATCTGACAGATGGTTTTATAAAGAATTTCCGTGCATCTGGTATGAAGAAATTGCCTCGCGCCCAGACAGCAATTTTCTCAGCAAATGGTTTTTTCTTTGTTTCTGAAAGAAATGCAGCCTGAATTTTATCCTCTTTCTTTTGTCCAAGGAAACGTTTATAAATTGTATAAGGTTCCCAGATTGGCTGCCTGATAACCTTGATTCCTTCCGGAATGTCAATTTCCAGTGAAAGATCTGATTCGGGTGATTCAGGGTTTTCTGGTGTATAAACAATTGGTTCCCATCCGAACTCACGCAGGTATTTCACAAATTTCAGCCATCGTTGTACTCCGGCTCCCCCGCTGGGTGGCCAGTAATACGTGATGATCAATACTTTTCTCATGGACGCGTTTTGACCGCTTTCCGGAGCTCGACCGCTCCAATTACTAAGATTAAGAAGATCAGACCGATAGAGCTGATCAGGGAAATTTTTTCACCAGTATAAAATACCGCTGGTTCAAATTTGAATTCCACATGATGTTCTCCGGCAGGCAGAACCATTGCCCGTAATACATAATTGACCCTGAAATGAGGAATTAGTTTACCATCAACATACGCATTCCATCCTTTAGGATAATAAATCTCTGAAAAAACCGCAAGTCCATTGTTTATGGAATGTGTCAGATAGCTGAGATCGTTCGGGCGATACTTCAGGAGTTTAATAAAGTCCGAAGAATCGCGGGAAGGCTTATAATTCTTTAATTCATTTTCAAACTTTTTATCGACAATTGCCATATCACGCGGTTCAAAGTTTTTCAAAGCTTTAATCTCCGCATCAGGGTTATTGACCAACTTAAATTCTTTAACGAACCATGCGTTGCCTAATGCATCGTAGTTTCTGAAAGGTATTGGAGCCCTTGAAGTGTCCGGAATTATGAAGTAACGCGTGTTCAACATATCCAAAACAGGCATCTTTTTGGTGTTCATGTTCTTCGCAAACTGCTGAATCTCCTGGTCAATGCAATAATCTTTCAGTTCCTGGTACCGGCGTAACTTGGCACCATGATACCCGCCGATGGATTTATGAAAGTACGATGTACTGGCATCATTGAACAAGTCGACAGTGAGATTCAGAACTCTGAAATCAGGAGTTGTATCCTGGAGAATCCGCTGATCAGCCGAACTTGGTTCAAATGGATTTTCCACTTTGGATTTTGAGGTAAAGCTTTTTTCATTTAAGAATCGTTTGGCAATAGGGAACATATCAATCAGCACCAGAGCGACAAGAATGAAATAAGCATATTGAATTTTAATCTTTTTGTATAGAACTGCCATCAACAACCCTGCAGTCAGCAGGATGAATAACATGGAACGAAGGGCATCCATAACCAATAAATTCTTTCTGTCATCCCGAACTGCCTGAACAAGCCATTCGGGAATCTGGTAATTTTGGGCGTACATCGAATCCTTGGGTCCCATGAAGCTCATAAACATGTCTGGTAAAATGGCAAAGATCAAACAGATGCCGGCAGTAATGGAAGTTGCGATCAATAAAGGTTTGAATAATCTTTTCTTGTCTTTCTCAGGATCAAAAAATTCTTTAAGTGCCAATATGCCCAGGATAGGCAGGCAAACCTCTGCAATGACTAAGATCATTGAGACTGCCCTGAATTTATTATATCCCGGAACATGGTTAAGGAAAAAATCCGTTAATGGCATAAAATTATGTCCCCAGGAAAGAACTATTGAGACAATTGTAGCTGCAAGAAGCCACCATTTATATGCACTCCTCACAACAAAAAGTCCGAGGATAAAGAGGAAAACGATTATTGCCCCGGCATATACCGGAGATGTCCAGGGCTGGTTTCCCCAATATAAAGGAGGAATAGGCTGACTTGTAAACTGTTTTACGACTTCTTCAGATTGGTTATTTTCACGCAATACCTTTGCAACAGTAGAATTTGTACTTAAGTTTCCACCAGACGCTCCGCCATAAAAATTTGGAATGAGCAAAGTCATGGTTTCTGCTTTCCCGATGCTGTATTGAGTAGCATAATCCTTATCCAATCCTGAAGTCCTGTTTTCTTTTTCGGTAGATAGTTCTGATTTTCCTCTGATGGTATAATTGCCATATTCATAGGTTGCCCAGAGGGTTGTGATATTTGTCAGCACAGCCAGGATACAGGCAATGGAAATGATCCCGATTGATTTCAGAAAGGCGGTGTAGTATTTGTTTTTGACGGATTGGATTAGCTCGACAATACCAAATATCAGGGCTATGATCATCAGATAATAGGTGATTTGCGGGTGATTCGCCTTTATTTCTAACGAAAGGAACAAAGCTGTCATAATTCCTCCCGGGAGATATTTTTTCCGGAATGTGAGAATGATCCCTGCAAGAACCGGTGCCATATATCCGATCGCTTGTGCCTGTGAATTGTGGCCCACATCGATGATGATAATGAAAAAGGAGGAAAAAGCAAATCCAATGGATCCTGCGACAGCAATCCAGGGATCGACCTTTAATACAAGCAACAGGATGAAGAATCCAATGAAATAGAGAAAAACAAGATTTACGGGGTGTGGAAGTCCAAGGGTGATAATCCTGTCAAGGTATCCCAACTGGTTACCAGAGTATTTTGTAGAGATCTGGTAGGCAGGCATTCCACTAAACATAGCGTTTGTCCAGAGCGGTTCTTTTCCGGTCTGGGAGCGGTAGTCGACAATTTCCTTTGAAGCTCCTGTAAAGTGAACAATATCACTTTGGAAAATCCGCTTTCCTTCCAGTATTGGACTGAAAAAAATCAGGGTTATGACCAGAAAAAGGAGGATTGCAGATAAGTACGGTATCGCCTGTTTAAACGTAAATTTTTTCATGGTGTAAAATGTAAATTTCTGGAAACAAAAAAAGAAGACAATTTAAAAATCATCTTCTTTTAAATGAGAAAAATAAGAAAAAATGTTAAGATCAATGAAGAAAATTTATTTCTCACCAATTTTTTCGTCCGAAACGGTCAATTTCTTTCTGCCTGTTGCTCTTCTGTTAGCAAGGACCCTGCGGCCATTTGCTGATGCCATTCTTTCACGAAAGCCGTGTTTGTTCTTTCTCTTTCTGTTTGACGGCTGAAATGTTCTCTTTGTCATTTTGATTTTTATTGGGAGTGCAAATTTAAGGTTTTTTTTTATTCCTGCAAGGGTTTACCTATTTTTGTTGAATGGCAATGAAAATATTTCTCATCAGAAAAGTGAAGTCATGGTTTATCCGGCTCCGGATGCACAAGATAATTTCTCCGATTGAAGGATTCCTTTTAAATCTGGCATACCTTTCCAGGGTTTCAAAATGGGTTTCAGGGAACAAAGGGATTTTCTTTAATGACTTCTATTCTTCAGCGTGGGATTATAATAAGCGGTATAAATTATATGAATATCTCTTTAATGAAAAAGGCCTTGATAGCGGAATAAACTATTTGGAATTTGGTGTATCCGATGGCCATTCTTTTTTATGGTGGGTAAAACACAACCAGCATCAGGCCTCCAGATTTTATGGTTTTGATACTTTTGAAGGATTACCGGAAGATTGGGGTGGCTTTAAGAAAGGCGCGATGTCAACAAATTCATCAATACCTTCAATTGACGATAATCGTGCAGTGTTTTATAAAGGTTTATTCCAGGAGACTTTACCAGTGTTTTTACAGATGCTGGATAAGAACAGCAGGAAAGTCATTATGATGGATGCTGATCTTTACACCTCAACCTTGTACGCCCTAACTTCTTTAGCTCCAAAACTGCAGAAGGGAGATCTTATTCTCTTTGATCAATTCAATGTTCCCAGGCATGAATTCCTTGCCTTCCAGGATTTTATCACCAGCTATTATTTGAATTTTCAACTCATTGGCGCTGCAAATAACTATTATTTCTGTGCTTTTGAATTGAAGTAAAATTTAGTGATTTTTTTTGGGAAGGATAACAGAACCTTTTTTCAAAACAATAGGCACAATAGACCACATTAGAAGATTTCTATTGTGAACTATGTGCCTATTGTGGTTAAAGATGCTATTTAACAGGAATTTCCTTCAGAGTTGCAACCAGAAAGTCCCAGAAAAGTTGTACGGTTTTGATGTTTACCTTTTCATCCGGAGAATGAGGATAACGGATGGTCGGACCGAAAGAGATCATATCCCAGTGAGGATAAACACCACCTAAGAGACCGCATTCCAAACCTGCATGAATAGCTTTGATTTCAGGAATTTTTCCATATTTTTTCTGGTAAATATCTTGCATCGCTTTTAAAATAGGAGATGAAGGATTTGGTTTCCATCCCGGATATTGGCCATCGAAGATGATTTCTGCGCCTGCCAGTTCAAAGACTGATTGCATCATGTTTTCAAGATCCTGTTTTGCTGAATCAACCGAACTGCGTAACAGGCATTGGATTTTTATGATACCATTTTCTGATTTCACAATGGCCAGGTTAGTTGATGTTTCTACCAGGCCAACCATTTCATTGCTCATTCTTACAACGCCGTTCGGACAGCAATACACTGATTTGAAAAGATTACAGGATGTCTTTTCGTCAATCATGGTCTTTGGCAGGTTTGCAGGAACTGCTTCAATTTTCATATCCGGTTCAACGGCCGAAAGTTCTTTCTTTACAATCAGGGTATATTCTGAGACATACTTCAGGAATGCATCTTTCTTGTCATCCGGAATAGTAACAACTGCAAAAGATTCCCTTGGGATTGCGTTACGCAGACTGCCTCCGTCAATTGAAGCCAACCGCAAACCGAAATTTTTGCAGCAATACCATAGAAGCCTGTTCAGCACTTTATTTGAATTGCCTCGTCCCAGGTGAATATCGACACCACTGTGTCCGCCTTTCAGACCGGTGACATTGATCTTAAATGCTGCAACATTCGCGGGAATTGCCGTTTCTGAGTAGGTAAATGTGATATTGGCATTGGTGCCACCGGCACAGCCTATATACAATTCGCCTTCATCTTCAGAATCAAGGTTCATCAGGATATCACCCTTGAGTAATCCGGATTTCAGGCCAAATGCACCTGTCATGCCGGTTTCTTCATCACATGTAAAAAGTGCTTCTATCATACCGTGAGGAATGTCTTTGGATTCTAAAATTGCCATGGTGGCAGCTACACCCATTCCATTATCGCCTCCAAGTGTGGTTCCTTTCGCTTTCACCCACTCGCCATCGACAAATGCATCGATCGGATCTTTTTCAAAATCATGAGCGGTATCACTATTTTTCTGTGGTACCATGTCGAGGTGACCTTGCAGGATCACTCCTTTGCGGTTTTCCATGCCCGGTGTTGCAGGTTTCCTGATGATGACATTTCCAACTTCATCTACAATGGTTTCAAGGCCGAGGTCTTTCCCGAATTTTACGGTAAATTCCATGACTTTTACTTCATGTTTTGACGGCCTGGGAATCTGTGTCAGGCTATAAAAGTTTTTCCACAAAGCTTTTGGTTCAAGGTTTAAGATGTCTTTACTCATGTTGTTTTTCCTCCGTTTTTATTGATCAATGATTGTTTTTATTCCTTTTCAAATGTATGAAATTATTTTCCAGCTGATGGATTTTTTTCCTTTGTTATTTCACGAAATGTAAGATACCTTTCCCGATAGAGAAGCGAAAGGAATTTTGCCACTCTTTCTTCTGTTTCTTCAGGTGGATTGAGCTTTTCAGGATAAGTTGATTGTAACTGTGAGCATAATTCATGAACATTCATTTTCCCATCGATCTGCAACCAGATAGCTGATCCCAGATCATCCAGGTGGATCCTGATGTATTCTTCCTTTCTTCTGGACTGTAAGGCTCTCTTTAACACGGGATTTTTAAAGCGGGGTAAAAGGATATCCACCTTCCCATTATCCTTCATTTCAAACTCCTTCTGTCTTATCGGTGTAAGGTCAAGGGAATTGATCTCTTTCAGGACTTTTCTGCGTTCAAAAAAATTCAATGACATATGTAATTTAAAAAAAGACCTCAAAAGCTACCCTGAACTCTTGAGGTCTGGATGATAACGATAGACTACTTTAAATTCCTACATTCCTGATTTTGGTGGTGCAGGTTCATCAGGTCTTCCGGCATTTTTTAACGGAATCCTGACCAGCCCGATTGAGATCAAAACGATAATTGTCAAACCTATTAACAGATGCGGACTATACCAATGTTGAGTGATATAATCCATCAATGGTTTGTCGTGATACTTGAAAATCTTGAAAGGTGCAAAAGCCAACCCTGTCAATGCTTCCCCAGCAATCAATCCAGCCGCAATCAACACACCTACATTTTCAACCCTTGCTTTTTGAGCTTCGTTTAATTTCTTTCTATCACTGAAGATATCAACTATTCCTTTTACTAAACCACCAAGAAATATTGCAAATGTTGTTTCAAGTGGTAAATACATGCCAACACTAATTAACATCGGACTTTTAACCTGCATTAAGATTAATCCTAATCCCATAAACATTCCGAACACGATTAATGGCCAGGTCATTTCACCTCCCACAATTCCTTTGGATAACATAGCCATTAATCCTGCCTGAGGAGCTGCGAGGTTTTTGCTTCCAAAACCTCCAATATAACCCTTTGATATTCCTTCCTGAATATCGGCCTGATTTAAGAAATCGAGAACGAAAAACATCACTGCACCAGCAAGAACAACCCCAATAATATTGCCAATCTGCATTTTCCAGGGAGTTCCTCCCAGGATATGTCCTGCTTTCAAATCCTGTAACATTTCGCCGGCAACCGCAGCAGAAACACAAACAATTGCTGCAACCCCAAGAACAGCCGCAACCCCACCACTTTTAGCATCGACTCCAATGATAACCAAAATCAAAGCGGTAAGAACCAAGGCTGTTAATGTTAATCCGCTGATTGGGTTGTTACTTGACCCCATGATTCCAACCAAATATCCGGAAATTGCAGCAAAGAAAAATGCGAGTATGATCATTACAGTTGCTGCAACAATGGCAGGTAAAAGAAGGGTATTAAAGATGAAATAAGTTACACAGAATGTAGTGATGGCAACAGCGATGATCCCAGTAATGACCCATGAAAATTGAATATCCTTTTCAGTCCTGTCAGACACTACACCACCAGATGCTGCTTTTTTGACGTCAGTGATTGAACGACCTATTCCTGCTGCCAAACTTTTTCTCATTTTGAACAGTGTAAAACCAGCGCCCATAAGCATTCCGCCAATTGCAATAGGTCTCACAACCAACCTCCAAATTTGTGTGATCTGGAAAGTAGGATCGCTTACTTTTTCTAGAGCCTGAGCAGGAGAAAACTTAGGATAGATGGCATTGAAATTTGTTGCCCATTCCTGAAGAAAAGTTGCATTAATAAAAGGTCCAATAAAATAATAAATCAAAGGGGTTAATAATCCCCATGCAATAAGACCACCACTGAAATTTAATGCTCCTAATTTAGGTCCAATAATGTACCCGACGCCCATATATGCAGGGCTGATACCAGGGGCACTTAAGAGTGCTCCACCTTTAACTTTGATTGCTGTACTGGGGATTAGTTGTTGTTTTAAGGCAATAAATTTATCATAGCTAATCATGAAAAAATTAGTCTGACCTAAAGCCTGAACCAGTGCACCGATGCCCATTGCGCCAAATAAAAATTTTGAACCTCCACCGGTGTTTCGCCCTGATTTGTGGATCTCTGCAGCTGCTACTGATTCAGGGAATGGTAATTCAGCATCATCCACCATAACGCGACGGAGCAATGCGACGAACATAATTCCCAATACTCCACCTGAAATCAATATTACTGTTGATGTAAGATAATGGCCAGGTGTAAAGAAAGGATCCCAAACACCAGCGATAAAAAAAGCAGGTAAAGTGAATATTGCTCCGGCTGCAACTGATTCACCAATTGAGCCAACAGTACGTGCAAAATTCTCTTCCAGAATTGAGCCTTTCATTATTTTTAAGATTGCCATTCCAATAACCGCGGCGGGATAGGTTGCAGCTATTGTCATTCCTGCCCGTAAACCTAAGTAAGCATTGGCTGCACCGAGAATTACAGACATAATAAGACCTATTATCAAGGCTCTTAATGTGAATTCAGCCATATTCGTTTCTGAAGAAACAAAGGGTACAAATTTCTTTTCAGCCATAAATTTCTCTTTTTATAAATGAGCAATAAATTTTCAGCTAATTAATGAAAAATCCGGGAGATTGACAAAGATTATTTTCATGTTTCAATCTGGACTTTTGCATTCATCAGTTTTTCAGTCAGTAAGCTTATGACAACTTATAGAGATGAATGAGTTTCTTGGTATCAAAGAAGGGTTCAGCAAAATGATTTGCTAATGAGTAAACTTTATATTTTCCACTGACCTGCTTTAATTCTTCTTCTACTTCTCCTCCTTTAAGATAAAGAATTCCATTTGGAAATGTGTTAATCTCCTGCTTCAATAATTTGGAGCGGACCATCAGAATAAGTTCGGGAAGAGCAATAACGGCACGTCCGATGATAAAATGAAATTTCGATTCAACAGTCTCAAACCTTGAACATATTGGTATTACATTGATAAGTCCAAGTTCTTTACAAATATTTTCTACTACCTTGATTTTTTTCCCAATAGAATCAACCAATGTAAATTCTACCTGAGGAAAGTAGATTGCCAGTGGGATCCCTGGAAGACCTCCCCCTGTACCTGCATCCATGATCCGGGTTCCGGGTTGAAATTTGAAAAATTTAGCAATACTCAGCGAAAACAGGAGGTGATGAATTTCAAGGTTGTCAATATCTTTGCGTGAAACCACATTGATCTTGCTATTCCACTCCTTGTAAAGCATCTCCAGGTGCTGGAATTGAAGATGCTGAGAAGGATTGATTTCCGGAAAATAGTGTTCGATCATCTTACTTAAATAAAACCGCCTGATCAGGTGCAAGGCCAGACCAGGCGATTGAAATCATACGACCAACAGATTCACTGAAAAGAAGTATTAACTTTCAGATGGTTCTTCTTTTGTATCGGGAAGTTCTGTTGTTTTTTTCCGTGTTTTGGGAGTTTTGGGTTTATCGGGGTCATTTTCCGCCTTCTCAGTGGTCTTCTTTGCTGCAGGTTTTTTGACGGTTTTCTTGGTTTCAAACATTTCTTCCGCTACTTCAGTTTGAACTACGACTTCAGCAGTACGATCTTCAATAAAAACTTTTTTTTCAACGACTGGTTTTGGGGGTTTCGGTTCGAGAATTATTTTGGCAATTCCAACATTTTTTCTTTTCTTTCTTGCTCTTCTTACGCCGCAGGACCCAATAACGATCTTGCCTCTTTTGGTTTTTTTATCTCCTTTTCCCATAGTTGATAATTTTATTGATGGTTAACTCTTTGCAAAAGTAGCAAAAAATGAATCCCAAACAGAAACTCAGGATTTTATTCTGTCAAGAAATAATTTTTCAAGAATGGCGGGTTTCTTGAGGACGTTTTTTGTCCAGCTAATCTGTATATCCAACTTTTCATCTTCGGTTAACTGCCACTTAATATCAGATTTGCGTAGACGGTCTGTAAGGGCAAAGAGCAGGAGCGCTGCAGATACAGAGATATTTAAGCTCTCAGTAAACCCATACATGGGGATCCTGATAAAACCATCTGCAAGGTTTAACGCAACCTGAGAAAGTCCTGCGAGTTCAGTGCCAAATATCAATGCAGTCTTCTTGTCAAGGGGGAGAGTTTCCGGAATAAAATCATTCTCGTGAGGTGTTGTAGCAATAACACGATACCCATCTGATTTTAGTTTTTTCAGACAAAATTCAGTATTATTTTCTTTTTCACAGTATTTAATAAGGTTTAACCATTTTGAAGAGCCCAGTGCAACATCGGGATTAACCTCATATTTATTCATGTTTTCGATAATATGGACATCCTGAATCCCGAAACAATCACAACTTCTCAGCACAGCACTCGCATTATGCGGTTGATAAATATCCTCTAAAACGATAGTGAGGTGGCGGGTTCTCTGAAGAATTAGTCGTTCAAATTTGCTTTTCTTGTTAGAAGTAATAAATTCCTGAAGGTAAAATAAAAGCAGTTGCTTTTGAGTACTATCTGGTTCCATCATAAATTCATTTTGTCAAAGCTTTGAAAACGAGGTGAATTAGGAAATAAATAATAATGTATAGGGCTTTATTTCAAGAAAAAATCTATTTTTGCACTTCAAAATTACGAAAACATGGTAAAAAAGACTGATAAAACCGAGGAAAGAATTGTTGCCGTTGAGGAAGCTTTCTCAAAAACAGAACAGTACATTGAAAAGAACCAGAAGATGATCCTTATCGTTGTAGGCTCATTGGCGTTGATTTTTCTCGCATACTTTGTCGGATTTCGCGGATATTATTTACCCGGGAAAGAGAAAGATGCCCAATCTCAGATGTTTATGGCCGAAAAATATTTCGAGATGGACTCTCTGAATAAAGCACTGAATGGTGATGGAAATTATCTTGGATTTCTTGAAATCATCGATCAGTATGGATTAACAAAATCCGCTGACCTGGCTCATTATTATGCCGGCATTTGTTTTCTGAAAAAAGGTGATTTTCAAAAAGCGATTGACAATCTGAAAAGTTTCAGCGGGAACGATGAAGTTGTAGGTCCGATGGCCACAGGTGCAATCGGAGATGCCTACATGGAATTAAAACAAACAGACAAAGCTGCTGAATACTATCTTAAAGCCGCTGATCAGAAAATAAATGAATTTGTAAGTCCCATGTGGCTGATGAAGGCAGGCTGGGCATACGAAGAGGTAGGGATGTTTGACAAGGCCCTGGCAGTTTACAAAAGGATCAAAGATGAATTTTCAAGATCTAATGAAAGCAGGGAAATTGACAAGTATATTGCCAGGATGAATGGGCTCTTGAAAAAATAGGAAACCCCGTTTGAGGGGAAAGTACTCATACACAAAACATTTTCAATTAATTTGCCTGGTTATGTATCAGGCATTTTTTTTAATAGGAATGGATGAAGGAAAAACCACGGATTGTCTTTTTTGGAACACCTGAATTCGCTGTCGGATCGCTGGAAATATTAGCAAATAGCGACTATCCTGTCGTAGCTGTTGTCACCACCCCAGACAAACCCGCCGGACGTGGGTTAATGCTGAAAACTTCTCCTGTCAAGGAATTCGCTATTCAGCACAACATTCCGGTTTTACAGCCGGGAAACCTTAAAGATTCTGCTTTTCATGAACAATTGCAATCGTTTGCTCCCGATCTTCAGGTCGTGGTAGCTTTCAGGATGCTTCCAAAAGAAGTCTGGGGAATGCCTCTTCTGGGAACAATCAACCTGCATGCTTCTTTGTTACCACAATATCGCGGAGCAGCTCCCATTAATTGGGTACTGATAAACGGCGAAACTGAAACCGGTGTTACCACTTTTTTTCTTGAAGAGACAATCGATACAGGAAATATTATTTTTACTGATAAAACATCTATTTCTGTTAATGAAACAGCGGGGGAACTGCACGATCGTCTAAAAGTAATTGGAGCCAAACTATTGATGAAAACTATCGAAACTATTGAATCGGGCAAACTTTCAGTGACTTCTCAGGAAGTTCTGATTGATCCTTCAATACAATTGAAGAAGGCTCCAAAAATTTACAAAGACGATTGCCTGATTGATTGGAATAACGATGTGGTCGCTATACACAATATGATCCGTGGATTATCTCCCCATCCCGGAGCTTATGCTGAGTTGAATGACAAAAACAAAAAGTCTTTGCATGTAAAAGTTTTTCGCGCTGAACCTGAAGTTGTGGAACCCCATTTGGAGCCTGGGGAGATCGTTACCAATGGAAAGAATCAATTAAAGGTTGTTGCCAGGAATGGCTTTATCTGCTTAAAAGAAATCCAGATGACAGGACATAAAGTTATGGCAATTGCTGATTTTCTCAATGGTTTTGGAAGATATTTTACCTGAATCGCCTGCTATCACCCACTTTTCCGACATGAGTTATTAACAAATGCTCCGATTTATGAACATTTTCAATGGTTTTAGGTAAAACACTCTTGACAAATTTTGTAGATGCCTTATATTTGCTGCGTTCTTAAAGTTAAGTACTAACTAAAATTCAAAAAACATGAACAAAGCACAGTTAATTGAAGCAATTGCTACGGAAGCTAAAATGACAAAAGCTGAAGCTAAAAGAGCTTTAGAATCATTTGTTATCGCTACTACAAAAGCAATGTCAAAAGGCGAAAGAGTTGCATTGGTTGGTTTCGGTTCTTTCTCTGTTGCCAAGAGAGCTGCCAGAAAAGGCAGAAATCCTCAGAATGGCAAAGAAATTAAGATTCCCGCAAAAAAGGTTGTAAAATTCAAAGCTGGTGCAGAATTAACCAAGAAAGTTAAGTAACACCCGACATTGCAATTTTTTCACTCAAGAGGCTGCCTTGGAAATCCTGAGGCGGCCTCTTTCTATAGTGCGCACAACAGGACGTTGTAACTATGACGTGGAAGTTCGTAACAGAATTCTTCATCATTTCCAGATATAATTAGATTCACTTGTCATTTCAATTTTCTCATTATCGAGCAGCCACTGCACTGTCTTGAGAACTTTATCTTCTTGAAAAACAGATGCGCCAGAAACAAGATCCTGCAAAGTACATGGCTTAGACATTAAAAAAGGCTTGATCTCCTTCAGGATATTATCAAAATCGAAATCTGTCAGTTCAAGTTTGCTTCGTTCAATGCAGACATCACATTTCCCGCAGCGTTTAACATCGGATTCACCAAAATATTCCAGTAAGATCTGGCTGCGGCATTTATGAGAGGATTCTGCATAATGGATCACTGCTTCCAACCGTTGTTGCGCATCTTTCATCAGAATCCTGTAATTCCCTGCTGAAAGTGTAAGATGCTCAGTTTCAACCCTGTTTTGCGAAAAAATTATTTTTGGTTTATCGCTCCTTGGAATGTAATCCAGGATTTGTTGCTTTTCTAAAAGAGACAATAACTTTGATACTTCCTCCGGGCTAATATTGGCTCTTCGTGCGAGGTCATTTTCATTGATGTTGGTAAATTCGGTAAAAACCCCGCTGTATGAGCGCAGGATCGTTTTGATTAAAGGATCGAATTTCCCATTTGCAACCTGGAAACGATAAAGGGACTCTTTATCCGTCTTGATATACATTTTTGATGATGCCTTTATTGCTTCTCCCAGCATCAGATATCCCTCTTTTTCAAGCAATTTGAGCGAATTGTAAACGATTATTGGCTGGAGATTGAAGTGGTTGCAAAAATCGCCAATATCAAATTCCATGGAAGCATCCAGACCATTTCCGACAGGTATTTGAGAGTAGTTGCAAAGCGACTGGTAAACAGTCCGTATTGTCCGTATTTCCGGGTAGCTGAGTGCGATATTATGACGTGAATCCAGGATGTCGGCCTTTTCAAACAGCAATACAGCAAATGATTGCTTTTCGTCTCTTCCTGCTCTTCCTGCTTCCTGAAAATAGGCTTCAATGCTGTCTGGAAGATCGATATGGATTACAACCCGCACATTGGGTTTATCTATTCCCATACCAAATGCATTGGTTGCCACGATCACCCTCTTTTCCTCTTTCATCCAGGAGTTCTGGCGTTTATCCCTTTCTGTTGAATCAAGACCTGCATGATAAAAAGTAGCTGAAATCCCTTGTTTTGTGAGATATTCAGCGATTTCCCTGGTATGACGCCGGTTCCTGGCATAAATTATTCCAGACCCTTTAACTTTCCGGAGAATCTTAAGAATTCTTTTCCTCTTATCTTCTTCATTAAATGCAAAATATGTCAGGTTCTTACGCTCAAAGCTTACCTGATACACATTTTTTCCGCGAAAGTTCAGCTTTTTCTGAATATCCTGAATTACCCCAGGAGTCGCTGTTGCTGTCAGCGCCAATACCGGAATCCTGGGAAGAAATTCCCTGATCTCCGCGATACGCAGGTACGGTGGACGAAAATCGTATCCCCACTGGGAAATGCAATGGGCCTCATCAACTGCTAATAAACTTACGGACATTCTCTGTAAGGCCTCCTTCATTTTAGAAGTCAGCAATCTTTCAGGGGAAAGGTAAAGGAGATTAATATCTCCAAAAATACAGTTGTTTAATACTATATCTATTTCATCAGTATGCATTCCTGAATGAATGGCAGATGCTTTGATTCCTCGTTTTTTCAGGTTATCAACCTGGTCTTTCATCAGAGAAATCAAAGGGGTGATGACAAGACAAACGCCTTTCAATAATAGGGCAGGAACCTGATAAGTAATGGATTTGCCGCCACCGGTAGGTAAAAGTGCAAGTGTGTCCTTTCCATCAAGGACCGATTGGATAATTTCTTCCTGCAGCGGCCTGAAAGAAGAATAACCCCAATATTTCAGGAGTATTTGGTGTATAGTCAAAGCAAGCTAAGTTAAACGATCACCTTTCTTACCGCATCGATAATGGTACCATCCACCCATTTGATGACTGCAACGATCTCTTCACTTAGTTTTGGTTTTTCCGGGATACCGCAGATCTGTTCGGCTTCGGTTTTCAGCTCCTGAATTGTTTTAATTGGTAAGGATGAATTTTTCAGCTTTTCAATCAGGTCTTTCCGGAGAGGATTGATTGCAATGCCTCGTTCTGTAACTATCACATCGATCAATTCCCCTGGCCCACAGATGGTGGTCACATTATCGCGGATCACCGGGATTCTGTCCCTAAAAAGTGGAATTGGCAGGATTGTACATTTTGAAAAGAGGCAATTCTGCCATCCGCCAATACCATGAAGCAGATATCCATCCGAATGCGTGACAACATTTGCATTAAAATTCAAATCTACTTCTGTAGCTCCGAGAATGGCCACATCAACCAACGAAGCAAAATTTCCTTTTCCATGATAATTGTAACTTGTGAAAGGACTGGTATTGATATGCCGGGGATTTTCACGCATGGATCGAACACCATCCAGATCAAAGGTTTGCCCATCGAGAATATATTCCGTAAGACCATCTTCCAGCATGCTGACTAAGTATTTATTGCTTCCTCCTCTTGCAAAACGGGCTTTCCAGCCTCGTTTTCGAAGGATTTCCGCAAAATAAATCCCAATGGATAATGCAGTCCCCCCGGCTCCGGCCTGAAACGAAAATCCATCCCGGATGATTCCCGCTTCATCGCAAAATTGAGCACTCCATTCAGCCAACAAAAGGCGATCAGGGCTCTTCGTCACTTCTGTTGTACCGCTGATAATTTTTTCAGGGATCCCGATTTTATCTAATACTACCACATAATCAACAAGATTTCCATGGATTTGCCAGGGGATGCAGGGAAAAGCAACAAGGTGGTCGGTTACAACAATCACCTTATCTGCATATTGGCTGTCGGCTAAGGCAAATCCCAGCAAACCACAGGCTGCAGGGCCGTCAACTCCATTGGCATTGCCAAACGGGTCGGCTGTCGGGGCAGCAATAACGGCAATGTCTATATGCACTTCTCCATCCTGAACTGCCTGGTACCGGCCACCATGTGAACGAAGGACACCGAGGCCTTTCATTTTCCCTAATGTTGTAAATTTCCCGAGTGCCCCGTTCATGCTTCCTTCAATATGATGGATTGTCCCGTCTTCAAGGTATTTTATCAGGGACTCATGACAAGGGAAAGAGGCAGAAGGAAACCAGACGAGGTTTTTAACGCCTAATTCACTGGCAATATCGAATATCTGGTTGGCAACCAGGTCGCCGTTACGGAAATGGTGATGCGTAGAAATCGTCATCCCATCTTTCAGTCCTGATTTTATGAGCGCTTCTTTTAAAGATGCAAGGGTTTTATTGCCATCACCGGGATAATCAATACAAGAGGAGATAAGCGGAGCAGCTTTCCGGCCGGTTGGCCTGTGTTTCCCGACGCCCAGATAAGGAATGGCTGCATGACCGTTTATTTCCGTCGGAACGATACGACCGGCAGCGTTGGTCACTAGTTTGTCATACTTGTTCATAAGTTTCCCTCCAATTTTCATTCACTTTCCCCATTTTGACTGCTACTGTGATGGTATTCAATGCCCGTTTTACAACAGGTGCATCGATCATTTTGGTTCCCAATGATACAACACCAAGTCCCTGTTCAAGGGCTTTATGATAAGCGTAAACAATCTTTTTTGCTTTCTCTGTCTCATCAACCGAAGGCGCAAAATTTTCATGGATAACCTTGATCTGTCTGGGATGAATGCACCCCATGCCATCGAAACCCAGACCTTTTGACCGAATGATATTCTGTTTCAGGCCTTCCAGGTCGCTGACATCTGAAAAAACCGAATCAATAGGTTGGATTCCAGAAGCACGTGCCGCATTGACCACCATGCTTCTGGCAAAGAATGATTCAGTACCTTCTGCGGTTCTTTGGGTTCCGATATCTGCCGAATAATCCTCCAAACCAATTGCCAGGGCAACAATATTAGATGCTTCACTGGCTATTGAATATGCATTAATCACACCCAGTGCGTTCTCAATTATCGGCATCAGCCATACTGGATCTATGGATTTTTGTTTCTTACGTATTTTATCAATTTGCAGGTTGACATCCCTTATCTGTTCCGGTTTTTCACATTTGGGAAGCAGGATCAGGTTGACATTATGTGGAATCACGTAGTTCAGATCCTCCAATCCGCGTTCTCCCTGATTGATCCTTACCATTCTTTCTGCTCCGTAAAAATTCAGACCGCGAAGTGCATTTCTTACGAGGAACCTGGCTTCATCTTTTTTATCCGGGGCCACGGCATCCTCGAGATCTAAAATGATCCCATCCGGATGGTGGACTCCTGCATTGATCATAAGACTTGGCGTGTTACCCGGAAGGTAAAGACGTGAAAAACGATTACGATCCTTCGCAGTAGAATATTGATTCTCCTGTAAAAATTCAGGAAGAAACTCCATGCTGCTTTTTACCAGCTTTTTGATTGCAGCTTCTATCCTCGCAGCAAGTACAAGGGCTAACGCACCTGAATCTTCAATCTTTAAAAATGCATTTTTCACTTCAAAGAAATCCAGCATTTCTTTAGCCAGTTCCCTGATAGAATTGCCAAAGAGTACGTCAACCTTGCTTTCAACATGTATCTCCAACCCTCCGCTATCCTTCATTTCAAAGGTCACAAAGCAATCGGATCTGACTGTTTTGCCTTTATTTCCTGCAGTCGCAATAGTATCCATAGCATGAATGATTATTCGGTGAAATCAGTGTCAAAAATAAGGAAAATTGGGCAAATGACCTCTCATACATCCGAAAAACACGCAAAGTCCATACCCAATTGAAAACTTTTTTATATATTCGGTTGGTTGTTCATTTATGACGGTTAATTTTGCCAATAATTCGCATACTACAGCCAATGGCAAAAAATGGTTTCAGGATTTATCAGGGAAACATACTTCTGGTCACATTTTTCAGGCTAATAGTGGTCCTTTTATTGTTTTTCTTTTCAAGGATTATTGTTTATCTGTTTAACCTTCATTATTTCTCAGAACTGAGTTTTGGAGAGCTGTTCAATCTTTTCTTTATCGGTCTTAGATTTGATATTTCTGCGATCCTGATCATCAATATTCCATTTCTGTTTTTCAACACGATCCCTTTCAGGCTCCGATACAATAAGTACTACCAGGGATTTACCAACACCTGTTTCTACATTATTAATTGTGTTGGGTTGATGACCAATTTTGGTGATATGATTTACTTCAGATTTACACTAAAACGTACCACGGCCGATATTTTCTCATACCTGGGTGTAGGAGGTGATTTTGGGAAGTTGATTCCCCAATTCATGACAGATTTCTGGTACGTTATGCTGATCTGGTTGATTTTCTGTTTTCTGCTGGTTTATCTTGCTACCAGGTTTTCAGTCGCTGTTCAGAAAGGCAAATCAAAAAGTAAAGGTATTTCTTATTTACTGGTTCATTCGTTGCTGTTAATTTTTGTCGCCTTTGTTACTATAATCGGTATCCGGGGGGGGACGCAGCGCCGGCCCATCACTATTATTACCGCAGGCAATTATACCAGTGCTAAATATATCCCGCTTTTGCTGAATACGCCATTTTCTATTGCAAAAACATGGGGGCATGAAGTTCTGGCAACAAAGAAATACTTCTCAAAAGAAACGGACCTTGAAAAAGTTTATTCACCGGTTCATCACTACACGGGCGATGGTTTTAAGAATTACAATATCATGATCATTATCATGGAGAGCTTTTCGCTTGAACATATCGGAGTGTTCAATCAATCTTTGGATAATGGCCAATATAAAGGGTTCACACCGTTTTTAGATTCGCTCATGAATCAGTCACTTGTGTTTAGGGCTTATGCCAACGGGAAAACATCCATCCAGGGAATTCCGGCAATCCTATCCGGAATTCCTTCTTTGATGAACGAATCATACATACAATCGAATTACTCAGCAGATAAAGCAGCAAGTCTTGCAAGTCTGTTAAAATCAAAAAGTTATTCAACTGCTTTTTTTCATGGCGGTTCAAATGGAACGATGGGATTTGATGCCTATACAAAATTCACCGGATTTGATCACTATTTTGGACGGAAAGAATACCAAAATGAGCGGGATTATGATGGGAAATGGGGAATCCGTGATGAAGAATTTTTCCAGTATACCGCCAAAAAGATGAATCAACTTTCTCAGCCATTTCTGGTTTCTTTATTTTCACTTTCATCTCATCATCCTTATTATGTTCCGCCGAAATATACCGGAAAATTCAGTAAAGGGAAATTGCCGATTCAGGAAAGCATTATGTATGCGGATTATTCATTGAACAAATTCTTTGAAACAATAAAGAAAATGCCGTGGTTTGAGAATACACTTTTTGTCATTACTGCAGATCATACTTCTGAAGGATATTATCCATATTACCAAACCAATGCCGGCCAGTATGCAATTCCTGTAATTTTCTACAAGCATAAATCAGCATTAAAGGGAAATCCGGGAGTTATTGCACAGCAAACAGATATCATGCCTTCTGTTCTTGCTTATCTTGGGTATGACAAGCATTTTGTCGCATTTGGGAACAATATTTTTGATCCATCACTCCCGCGATTCTCGATTCACTATATCTCCGGAACCTATGGGTTAATCAAAGACGGATATCTGCTTGAATTCAATGGTGAAAAGAGTACAGCATTGTATAACCTTACAAAAGATCCGATGCAGACAACCAATCTCGTGAAAAAAAACATTCCTGTCCAGGATTCTTTAGTCTTGTTCATCAAAGCTTTCATTCAACAATATAACAACCGGATCATTGAAAACCGGCTCACTGCAGAATGAAAAATATTTTATTCATCATCAATCCAATCTCCGGTACTGGTAAGCACAAGACCGTGGAGAATATAATTCACGAAGAATTGGATAAGTCAAAATTCAATCCCCGGATTGTCTATACTGATGGCCCTTTTCAAGCTACAGCTCTTTGTAAGGAGGCTGTTGAACAGGGAATTGAAGTAATCGTGGCAGTTGGAGGAGACGGAACGGTGAATGAGATCGGGCAGGCATTGGTTGGTACAAATAGTAGCTTGGGAATTATCCCGACAGGTTCAGGAAACGGACTAGCCCGGCATCTGAAAATTCCGTTTAATATTAAAAAAGCAATCCGGGTTATTAACCAATATAACCTTCGCAAAATTGACACCGCTACAGTTAACGATAAGGTATTTCTGAGTATTGCCGGGATAGGTTACGATGCCTTTGTCGCAAAAAAGTTCTCCAAATCTTCAAAAAGAGGTTTTTTTTCTTATTTCAGGATCGTTTCAGGTGAATATCCATCCTATAAGCCCCGGAAATATGTTTTGAAGGTCGATGGAAAAACCATCACACGGCGTGCACTCCTGATCGCATTTGCCAATTCAAACCAATTTGGGAACAACACCTCAATTGATCCGAAAGCTACAATCGACGATGGTTATATTGATCTCTGTATTTTACGCAGAATACCACTTTTGTTAATTCCGTTTTTTGTTCCCCTGCTTTTTACCAAAATGTTTCACAAAACCCAGTACATCGAAATTATCCGTGCAAAAGAAGCTACGATAACCAGGAAAAAGGGAAAAACCATGCATTTTGACGGAGATCCTATAACCATGGGGAAAAAATTAGAAATGAAAGTCAATCCATTATCTTTGAATATCATCATACCGTAAAGTAAAACTATGAGCTTTTTTGTAATTAATACTTATACATTCTCCGAAAGATTTAAGGATATCCTTGTACAATGGGGATGTTCAACAAAAATATCAAGTCTCATCGTAGATTTCTTTGGATTATTTATTGTTTTCGTTGCATCTTTAATTGTTTATTCCATCCTGAGATTTATCATCAGGCGAGTGCTGAAGCGTCTTGTCCTCCGAACTGCCAGTAAATGGGATGATTATCTTTATGAGAACAAGGTCTTTACCAGACTGGCTTTGCTCATTCCTGCGATGCTACTACATATGTCGCTTTCCTCAACAATTGCCGAGTATCCACGGGTCATCCATTTACTGGACATGCTTCTTGAAGTTTATTCGGTTTTGGTTATGCTGCTTGTTGCGAATTCCTTTTTTAACGCAGTTTACCAGATATACGGAGACCTCACAGTAGCAAATTCAAAACCCATCAAAGGATATCTCCAAATTGCCAGAATCATTACATTCCTTATCGGCGCTATCATCATCACTTCATTTCTGATTGGTCAGTCGCCACTGAATCTGCTGGCCGGATTGGGAGCTATTTCGGCTGTTTTACTGTTGATTTTTAAAGACAGTATTCTCGGATTTGTAGCTGGAGTGCAGATTTCCACCAACAACATGCTGCAAATCGGCGACTGGATTAGTATGCCGAAATACAATGCAGATGGAGTAGTGATTGATATTTCACTTGTCATTGTCAAGATCAGGAATTTTGATAATTCAGTGGTTACTATTCCAACCTATTCACTGATTTCAGAATCATTTCAGAACTGGAGAGGAATAATTGAAGCCGGTGGCAGAAGGTTGAAAAGATCCGTCTTGTTGGATGTCCATTCAATCCGTTATTGTGACCAAACGCTTCTCGATAAGATTAAAAAATATAAAATTCCCGAAACTGTTCCCGGGCGTACGCATGAGCAATACACCAATCTCGGACTTTTTCGACACTATCTGCTGGATTATCTTCGTCAGCATCAGGATATCAATCAGCAGATGGCGATACTTGTTCGTCAGCTTCCTTCCAATGAAAATGGTGTTCCTCTGGAAATCTATGCATTCAGTGTTCTTGAAGATCTTGGTGACTTCGAAAACTTTCAATCCAGCTTATTCGAACATATCTTTTCGGTTATCACCGAATTTGGTTTGAGAATCTATCAACGGCCATCACAAGATTTTCGTGGATAAAATCATAACAAATTTTTCTACTTTTGCACACGAATCATTTGATTTATAATTCTTTTATTCTAATCATCAACAAAAAACTGATTTTTTATGGCATTCAATCTGAGAAACAGGAATTTTTTAAAAGAGCTGGACTTTACACCACAGGAATTGAAATTTTTGTTAGACCTGTCGATTGACCTGAAGAAGGCAAAATACGCAGGAACTGAGCAGCCCAGGCTGAAAGGTAAAAACATTGCCTTGATCTTTGAAAAAGCTTCCACACGTACACGTTGTGCATTTGAGGTGGCAGCGCTGGACCAGGGTGCAAGGGTGACTTATCTGGGACCGGAAGGTTCTCATATTGGCAAGAAAGAGACCATGAAAGATACTGCACGTGTATTAGGCCGCATGTATGACGGGATTGAGTATCGCGGTTTCGGGCAGACTATTGTCGAAGAACTTGGAAAATTTGCGGGTGTTCCGGTATGGAACGGCCTGACCAACGAATATCATCCGACGCAGATCCTTGCAGATTTCATGACAATGATGGAACATTCTGATAAACCGCTTCATAAAATATCTTTCTGCTATTGTGGAGATGCCCGTTTTAACATGGGGAATTCTCTGATGATCGGGGCAGCTAAGATGGGAATGGACTTCAGGGCTGCAGCTCCGAAGAAATACTGGCCCTCAAAAGAGCTGATCAAAACTGCCAATGAAATTGCCAAAGAAACGGGAGCTAAGATATTGATCACTGAGAACGTTGGGACTGCAGTGAAAGGTGTTGATTTTATATATACGGATGTCTGGGTTTCTATGGGCGAAGATCCCAAATTATGGGAAGCCAGGATTAAAGAAATGCTTCCTTACCAGGTGAACAAGGCGCTGATAAAGAAAACCGGTAACCCGGCAGTGAAGTTCATGCATTGCCTGCCAGCCTTCCACAATATAGATACGGAGGTGGGGAAAGATATTAAAAAGCGTTTCGGAATTGATGCAATGGAAGTGACTGAAGATGTCTTTGAATCTGCGGCATCCATTGTTTTTGATGAAGCCGAGAACAGATTACACACCATTAAAGCTGTGATGGTTGCTACCCTGGGCGACTAATTGGTTTGCAGGATATTCCCATTCTCGCATCGCAGGGTGCGGGCCGGGAATTTTTCGAAGAAAGTATAGTTGTGCGTAGCCATTAACACGGCTCTTCCGGTCTTGGAAATATCAAACAACAGGCTGATAATGCCTTCAGATGTCTCGGGATCCAGGTTTCCGGTGGGCTCATCTGCAAGAATAATTTCTGGATTGTTGATCAGTGCGCGGGCAATTCCTACCCTTTGTTGTTCGCCACCAGAAAGCTGATGGGGCATTTTGTGCACTTTAGTTTCAAGGTTTACTTTGGCTAACACCTCGAACAGGTGTTTATTCATCTCCTTCTTATCCCTCCATCCTGTAGCCCGCATCACAAATAGAAGATTGTCACTAACACTTCGGTCCATCAACAATTGAAAATCCTGGAATACGATCCCCAGCTTCCTGCGTAAAAACGGGACTTCTTTCTTCCGCAGATCTCTTAGATCGATACCTGAAACGATGGCTTTGCCGTCATGCACAGGAAGTTCTGCATAAATAACTTTCAACAGGCTGCTTTTCCCGCTTCCTGTTCTGCCGATTAGGTAGACAAATTCTCCTTCATGGATTGTCAGGCTTACATTGGCCAGAATCAGGTTTTGGTTTTGGAATATTGAAACTTTTTCGAATTCGATGATCGGTTTGTTTTCCATAAGTAGATTGGAATCTGCCGGTCAAAAGTAAGGATTCTTCAGGAATTTTTACTTCCGGAAAAGAAAATGAAGCAGACTTATTTTGCCATAATGCTGAATAATGAAAGAACAAGTATACTCGTCACTTATTTACTAGTTCAAGCGCTGAAAAGGATAATCATCTTTCTTTTGCGACACTTGGCGACTTCGCAGGAAAAAGGGAACAGTGTAAGCAATGAATAACTGCGTTAGCGTGCCGAGGTTTTTCCGGTAAACACGAACCTGCAGCC
>CAIWTA010000123.1 GCA_903915465.1 uncultured Bacteroidales bacterium
TGCAATTGTAGTGCTTTCAAAAAATCATCCTGATAAACTTTTAGCTGCAAGAAAAGGAAGCCCGATGGTTATCGGAATCGGTGAGGATGAATTCTTTATTGCTTCCGACGCAACACCGATCGTTGAATATACCAAACATGTGGTGTACATGAACGATGAAGAGATCGCGATCATTGAAAGAAATAACGGATTAAAGATAAAGACGATTAAAAACCAGGAGAAGACGCCTTATATTGAAGAATTGGAAGTGAATTTAAATGCCCTCGAAAAAGGAGGTTATTCCCACTTCATGTTGAAAGAGATTTATGAACAACCAAGATCGATCAGGGATAGTATGAGGGGCAGATTGAATGTTGAAGAGGGGATAGTGAGGCTTGGAGGAATCAGGGATTTTGAACAAAAACTGATCAACGCGAAAAGGATTATCATCACAGCATGTGGAACATCGTGGCATGCAGGATTGGTTGCAGAGTATTTGTTTGAGGAATTGGCAAGGATTCCTGTTGAGGTTGAGTATTCGTCCGAATTCCGGTATCGCAATCCTGTTTTATATGAAGACGATGTGGTATTGGCCATCTCGCAATCGGGAGAAACTGCCGATACTCTTGCAGCCATCGAGCTTGCAAAATCGAAAGGAGCGTTGGTACTCGGAATCTGTAATGTTGTGGGTTCTTCAATTGCCAGAGCTACAGATGCCGGGGTTTACACTCATGCCGGCCCTGAGATCGGGGTTGCTTCAACCAAAGCATTTACTGCCCAGGTTGCGGTTCTTACGCTGATGGCGCTGCAAATTGCTTATGAAAAGGGAACCATCAGCGAATCAAGGTATCGTCAGATCCTCCTTGAATTGGATCACATTCCCGGTAAAGTGGAAAAGACTCTTCTGTTGAATGATAAAATCATCAAAATTGCAGAAATTTATAAAGACAATAAAAACGCGCTCTATCTTGGCAGGGGTTACAATTTCCCGGTTGCTCTTGAAGGCGCGTTAAAGCTGAAAGAGATCTCCTATATACATGCCGAAGGATACCCTGCAGCTGAAATGAAGCATGGCCCCATTGCCCTCATTGATGAACACATGCCTGTTGTGGTGATCGCTACCCGCAATAAAACCTACGAAAAGGTATTGAGCAATATAGAAGAGGTCAAAGCCCGTAATGGGAAGATCATCGCGTTGATCAATGAAGGTGACACCGATGTTAAAAAACTTGCCGATCATTATATCGAAATTCCGGAAACGGAAGAGATGCTGGTTCCTCTTATTGCAACTATTCCTTTGCAATTGTTGTCGTACCATATCGCGGTAATGCGAAATTGCAACGTTGATCAACCACGAAACCTCGCGAAGTCGGTTACGGTTGAGTAACGCTTTAATCAGGGAATGAATTAATCGGATCCTGAAAAGCTTCTTTTTGTTTTCTCAATATGTGTTGCTACATTTAGAATTTTAAACCAAAAGCAGCATTATAAACCCCCTTATCGTTTCTACGCGTGAACCTAAGATTTAGACCTAATTATCTGGGCTAAATCTTATTTTGATGTGCTGGAATAGTAATAGCTTTGTAAAAACAGAGCAAAATGGCTACATCAGAATTGGTTGATTTATTGCTTGGGTTAATTGCCCCGCAAGAGATAATAAAGAATTTTACAGTAGTAAAAATTGTTGAAGCAAAAGGTGCTATAACGATAGTATTTGAGGAGAAGACTGATCGTATTCCGGAGGAACTCCGTGGGAAAGAAGTTGTTTTAAATGGTTTTCTAAATACCTTGGAGTTACAGACTTTTCCGCTAAAGGATAAGACAGTGTACTTTGCAATAAAGCGTAGGCGGTGGAAGGAAAAATCAACAGAAGGAGAAAGCTATAGCAATACCTATGATCTGCATGATCAAGGGATGAAAACCACCAAAGAGTTTGGTGCTTTTTTAAAAGAGGAGCTTAGATTGCAACCCTCTGAATATAACGAGCTTTGGCGAAGCCTTACAGATCAAGGGTAGCACATTGCATCGATGGTACAGAGATGTATTAAGTGACTATGCTAAGGATGGTGGCGCCAGTGTTCATCGACATGATGTCAAAATACAAAATGGGAAAAAAGAAACAGTGATTGAGGTTCCCATTATGCGAAAAGAAAATTTTGGTTCCGCGATGGCCATAGATGAAAAGCACATAGGTGAAGATTTTTATACAGTGGTCAGTAACAGAGACACGGGAAAGATTGCTGTACTGTGCAAGAGTGTAGTGTTCTCAGAAATCAAACATGTTCTGCAACAATGTCAAGCACAGGCAGAAGTGGTAAAAAGTATAACCAGAGATTTTTCCTCACTTTTTGAAAAAGTATGCGCCGAGCTCTTTCCCGGTGCTATTCAGACCGGCGATAAATTTCATGTTGTACATCACTTGATGGAAGCTCACCAGTCTGTTAGAATACGTTACCGACAGAAAGAACTTGACAAACAAAGAAAAGCGCATCAGGAGTTCAAAAAATCAGAACAGTTAAGATTGGCAGAATGCGAAAGAACCGGTGAGCGGTTTAAACCAGGAAAGTTTCATTATCAGGAAGAACGTCTTGAAAATGGAGAAACCCCTCTTGAAATTCTGGCCAGAAGCCGGTATCTTTTATTCAAATATGCAGACCAATGGACACGATCACAACAGAAAAGAGCCACCACGTTATTCAATCATTATCCGGAGATCCAGCAGGCTTATGCATTAAGTTGCCAGTTCAGGGATTGGTTGAGTAAGAAGAATATCGGCAAACAATATCTGGAAATTGACAAACAACTTCATCAATGGTATGAAAATGTTGAAAATACTGACATTGATGAATTGCTCAACTTCAAACATCTGGTCGAGACTCATGAAGAAATCATCTGTAACTATTTCATCAAAGGAGAAACAAATGCAATCGCTGAAGCAATTAACAACAAGATCCAGAAATTTATTTCATCAAATCAAGGTGCCAGAGATAGAGATTTTTTCTTTTTTAGAATAGCTAATTACTATTCCAGCACATCAAAATAAGATTTAGCCGATGAAGGGATGATGTGGAAAAAAGAGGACAAAAAAAATCCCTCCCGAAAAATCGGAAGGGATTAGAAAGAATCGGCGACGACATACTCTACCACAAAAACTGCAGTACCATCTGCGCAAGTGGGCTTAACTTCTCTGTTCGGAATGGGAAGAGGTGATCACCACCGCTATAGTCACCGTAAGATCTTTAGTAAAGACACGACAGGTCGTGTCCCACCAATACCTTAGACATATATAAGAAAGAAAATACAACGGTTATTCAAAAGCTTAGCACTGTAGAAAAAAGCTTACGGGTAATTAGTAATACTCGGCTTTGACATTACTGCCTTTAGACCTGTATCCTATCAACGTGATGATCTATCACGACCCTTAAAGGAAGTCTCATCTTGGGCTGAGTTTCGTACTTAGATGCTTTCAGCACTTATCTCATCCAGACGTAGCTACTCTGCAATGCAGCTGGCGCCACAACAGATACACTAGCGGTCTGTCCAACTCGGTCCTCTCGTACTAGAGTCAGGTGCCCTCAAACTTCCAACGCCCACAACA
>CAIWTA010000124.1 GCA_903915465.1 uncultured Bacteroidales bacterium
TAGGTGGGGCACTCTGCGAGAAAATAAAAACAACTTTTTAGTCAGCCCCCCGAGGGATGAGGTGTTTTTGCAATATTGAAGGGGCCGGAGAATGATTGAAATCAGGTAACAGGCACGCGTTACAAACGCGCGCCAACTGGTTCAGCGGGGTGAACAGTTCGTTTGCTACCCTAAAACTATTCATTGTTATCTGTTCAATTTTCATTGGCAATTATGCGTTTTTCATTGAAGTGAATAGTGAAGAATTTTCAGTGAACAATGAATAACGAAAAGTGAACAGTAAAGAATTATTATAAAAGATTAGCTATTGTCTTTAACCTGGCGGGATTCAGAAGAAAGATTTTCCTGCCTTTGGCCTCTATCAGCTTTTCTTCTTTGAATTCAGAAAGCAGCCTTATCACTGTTTCCGGAGCAGTACCAATGATGTTGGCCAGGTCGGTCCGGGTTAGGTTAAGGTACTCTTTTGCCGATTTTTTTGACCCCGGATAAAACGAATCAACAAGGAACAGCAACGTCTCGGCAAGTCTTTCTTTTACCGGTTTATAGGTCAGGGAGATCATTCGGATTTCCGCCTCTTCGAGGAGCTTGCTTAACGAAAGGATCAAAGAACGGGTAAAATCCGGGTATTTGATCATTAACTGGAAGAAATCTGTCTTGGAAATGAAGCAAGCCAAAGTATCCTCCAGAGCGGAAGCCGAGACGGAATGGTCATTTCCGGTTAGCAGCGCCTTCAAACCCAGAAATTCTCCTGGTACCACAATCCGGGTGATATGCTGCTTCCCGTCCTGACTGTTCTTGAATACCTTGATCTTTCCTTCCCGGATACAAAAAACACCGGTGGGTTTATGCCCTTCCTCATAAAGAACCTGGCCTTTCCTGTAAACAAGCGGATTTTTCTGCTCATTCAGGTATTGAAGGTCTGCCTTGTCAAGAGAATGAAAATAGCTGAGGTATCCTGAACGGCATTCTTCACAAAGAATATCTTTTGCTCTTTTCATTTGACTGGTTTTCTAAAAATCAGGGTGTTAAATATACAATCAATCTATCTCATTTTCAAAAAAATTAATGTACTTTTAATGACTGTTAAAATTTTATTTCAACATATTACAAATCAAGACAAGTTCAATTTACGATTGGACGATTTACGATTTACGAATAAAGTTTTTGAGTTACGATTTACGATTATTTCTATTTCCAATCAAATTTTTTTCAAATCGTCGATCGTCAATCCCTAAATTCAATCGTAAATCGTAAATCGTCCAATCGTAAATTATTAACAGTCTCTTAATAAGCGAATAGTTCTTTTTCAATGAATGAGAATAAGGCTTACCTAATAATCGTCACTGGACTTGTGCAGGGCGTGGGTTTCCGTCCCTTTGTTTTCCGGACAGCACTGTACAATGGATTATCCGGCTGGGTAAGGAATACAAATGAATGTGTTGAGATATTTGTCCAGGGACCGGAACTGAAAATCCGGCAATTGCTTTCAGATCTGAAAAACAACGCTCCCTCAGCATCGCATGTTGACCTGATAACAACTTTTCCTGCCGAACTTTCTGATGATTCTGAATTCAGGATTCTTAAAAGTGAGAATAATTCAGACCTGGTTACAGAGATAAGCCCTGATATCGCTGTTTGCGCTGATTGCCTCGAGGATATGAAACGGCAATCAGGGAGGATCAATTATCCCTTTATCAACTGTACGAATTGTGGACCCAGATTCACGATCATCAATGAACTTCCCTATGATCGTTTAAACACCAGTATGGCAGTTTTTCCCATGTGCACGCCTTGTCATGCAGAATATATGGATGTGAATGACAGGCGATTTCATGCGCAACCTGTGGCCTGTGAAAAATGCGGCCCTCATTATACTTTTTTTGCAGGAAATAAGCGGATCGAAGGAACAGACCAAATCATTGAACAACTTTGTAAGATGATCTTAGAGGGTGGAGTCATTGCGATGAAAGGCCTCGGCGGATTCCATCTTGCATGCGATGCGACAAATGAAGAAGCTGTGACCAGGCTGAGGATGATGAAGAGAAGAGAAGGAAAGCCTCTTGCAGTTATGTTTCCCGATATGGATATTTTGAAAAAGTTTGCAGCAGTCAGTCCGGTTGAGGAAGAAATCCTTTTTTCATGGAGAAGGCCGATCGTGCTGGTCAAGAACGCAGGGAAAAACAAACTTGCATCAGGTGTCAATGTCGGATTGAACACCGTTGGCGCCATGCTTCCCTATCTCCCTTTTCATCACCTGCTTTTTGAACGTCTGGATATTCCGATTATTTTGACTAGTGGTAATCTCTCTGATGAGCCCATCATCATTGATAATACGAAAGCTTTACAAACATTTTCCGGGATTGCTGACGGCGTATTGATCTATGACAGAGATATTGAAAACCGCACCGATGATTCCGTGGTAAGAGTGGTTCGGGATATACCGGCAATCATCAGAAGGTCCAGGGGATTTGTTCCATCACCCGTGAATCTTAACCTGAATACAGAAGGAATACTTGCCACTGGTGCAGAACAGGTCAATACATTCTGCATCGGCAAGGGCAGCAAGGCCATCCTAAGTCAGTATATCGGCGACCTTCAGAATGCTGAAACGACAGTATTTTATGAGGAGACAGTAGGAAAATTTCTGAAACTATTCAGAATGAAACCGGAGATAGTTGTCTCGGATCTTCACCCTGAATATTTTACAACGAAATTTGCCAGCGACAAAAATCATAATACAAAACATATCCAGGTGCAACACCATCATGCGCACATTGCTTCCTGCATGGCGGAGCATGGTCTGGATGAACCGGTCATCGGAGTGGCGCTTGACGGAACCGGTTACGGAACCGATGGTAATATCTGGGGAGGAGAATTTTTGTATTGCGATCTGCAGGATTTTGAACGGTTCACCCATTTCAAATATATGCCGATTCCTGGCGGTGACCGTGGAATCGAAGAACCCTGGAGGATGGCAGTCTCTTATCTTTACAGTGTTTATGGCGATGAGATAACAAAATCAGTTCTGCCATTCTTAAAGAAACTCCCGGCTGAGAAGTTAGATTTTATTCTCAAAATGCTGAAATCAGGCACAAATTGTCCAATGGTTTCCAGTGCCGGCAGGTTGTTTGATGCTGTTTCTGCAATTTTATCTTTATGCCTGAAAGCATCATTTCCCGCTGAAGCCCCAATGAGACTGGAATCCATAATTGAACCGGGATGTAAGGAAAAGTACCCGTATATTTTTCAGGAGAATGTAGAATTTGATCTGACAATAATTAGCATTGCAGAGGATATCCGGAAAAATATTTCTCCCGGCATCATCTCGGCAAAATTTCACAATACGATAATTTCAGTTATATTTGATGTGGTTAATGCAATGAATGAACGTTATCATTGCAGGAAAGTAGTGTTATCCGGGGGAACATTTCAGAACAAATACCTGGTAGAAGGCTTATTTGGTAAATTCATGGATTCAGACTTTGAAGTTTATTCACATCGTATTGTTCCCGCGAACGATGGCGGAATTTCTTTAGGGCAGTTGGCAATTGCAGCAAAAAGAAGACATCTATGTGTTTAGGTGTACCGGCAAAAATAATATCCCGTGTTGGTGACATGGCAAAGGTAACAGTAGGCGGAGTGGAATATAGTGCTTCCCTGCAACTGTTGCCGGAGTCAGGAGTCGGCGATTTTGTGATAATTCATGCCGGATTTGCCATCGAAAAAATTGATCCCATTGAAGCAGCTGAAACGATAAAATTATTTCAGGAAATAGAGAACGGATTTGAGAATCTCAATGAATAACTGATGCAGTATATTGATGAATTCAGAAACAGGGAGCATGTCTTGCGGATTGCTGAAAACATCAGGAAAAACTCAATTCATGAGATAACTTTGATGGAAGTTTGTGGCGGCCACACCATGGCGGTGCATAAGTTCGGTCTGAAAGAACTGCTTCCGGATACTATAAGATTGATCTCGGGTCCCGGCTGTCCGGTCTGTGTTTCAGGAACAGGATTTATCGATGCCATAATCACTCTTTCCCGCCTGCCTGATACAATAATAGCAACCTATGGCGACCTGATTCGTGTTCCGGGTTCATTTTCTTCACTGGAATTGGAAAAAGCTGAAGGGAAAGATATACGCGTGGTCTATTCTGTTCTGGATGCTCTTGATCTCGCAGACGAGAACCGGAACAAAACCGTAATATTCCCTGGTATCGGGTTTGAAACCACTGCACCTGCAACGGCTGCTGCGATTTTACAGGCGGATAGAAAAGGGATACTCAATTTCAATGTTGTGAGCGCTCATAAAGTGATGCCGCCAGTGATGGAGGCGCTTATCGACGAAGGTGTCAGAATTAACGGGTACATTGCACCCGGTCATGTGAGTGCCGTCACTGGTTCCGGGATGTATCAGCCAATCTCAAAAAAATATAAAGTAGGGATTGTGATCTCAGGATTCGAGCCACTTGATATCTTGCAGTCAATCCAGATGCTGGTGACTCAGTTTGAAACAGGAATGCCTTGCGTGGAGAACCAGTACAAAAGAGTGGTAAAAACGGAAGGAAACCCTGTGGCAAGGAAAATGATGGAAACGGTTTTTGAACCCGGAGATGACAGCTGGCGCGGACTTGGGGTTATAAAAAACAGCGGGTTGAAGATCCGTAATAACTTTTCCTGCTTTGACGCTGTTCGGGCGTTTGATTTGCCCAGGATGGAAGATAAAGAACCAGCCGGATGTATTTGCGGTGAAGTGTTGAAAGGAATTCAAACTCCGTTGGATTGTTCCTTGTTTGCCGGAGAATGTACACCCATGAAACCGGTCGGAGCCTGTATGGTTTCTCCGGAAGGAACATGTGCTGCCTGGTTCAGGTTCAACTTATAGAATAAATATGAATGATAAAGTTCTGATACATCACGGAAGCGGTGGACTTTTAATGAGAAACCTCATCCATGATATTTTTCTTCGCTATTTCGATAATGGGATTCTTAAGTCAATGACGGATTCGGCAATACTTGTAGGCAAATCCGGTCATTTTGCTTTTACGACTGACAGCTACGTGGTGGACCCCTTATTCTTTCCCGGAGGGAATATCGGTAAACTGGCGGTTTGCGGAACTGTCAACGATCTTGCGGTATCCGGTGCTGTTCCTCTTTATTTATCGGTCTCTTTTATTATTGAGGAAGGATTTTCCATCAGCGATCTCGAAATGATCGTCAGGTCGATGGCAGATGAGGCCAGGATGGCGGGAGTGAAGATCGTCACCGGCGATACAAAGGTGGTACAAAAGGGGAAAGCAGATAAACTTTTTGTCAATACTTCAGGGATTGGTTTTATTGAGAAGAGATATACCGGGCTCAGCCATGGGAAAGGCACAAAACCTGGAGATCTTGTGATGATCAATGGTACGATCGGGGATCATGGGATAGCAATCCTGAATGCCCGGGAATCATTCAACTTTTCGTCAGGATTAAGTTCAGATTGTACTTCCCTGAATAAATTCATTCAAACGATACTCAGGAATACCGGAGAAGTAAGATTCATGAGGGATGCAACCCGCGGAGGACTTGCAGCAGTTCTGTGTGAGTTTGCTGAAAAATCCGGTCTGGGAATTGAGATCAATGAAAACAGTATTCCTGTGAAGGAGGAAGTCAGAGGCATTTGCGAATTGCTGGGCTTTGAACCACTGCACCTGGCAAATGAAGGAAAAGTAGTGATAATTGCAGGTAACCAAAGCGGCAGTAAAATCCTTGATGTGATGAAAAAGCAAAAGGCTGGAAAGAACAGCTCAATTATCGGACGGATGGTTACAGATCATCCGAAAAAGGTGAAACTGATCACTTCTTCCGGTGGGAGCCGCTGGATCGATCTTCCTTCTGGGGAGCAACTTCCACGTATCTGCTGACAGTTAAATTTATTCGTATGCATGAACTGTCGGTGGCAATGAGTCTGATCGATCTCGCAGAAAGTGAGGTAAAAAAGGCCGGGAATTCCCGGATCGTCTCGGTGAAAGTAATGATAGGATATTTGTCCGGAATTGATTTTGAATCATTTTCATTTATGCTTGACCTTGCGAAGAAAAATACATTGCTCGAAAATTCCATCGTTGAGTTCGAGCGAATGAGTGGGATCGGGGAATGTCTTTCATGTGGTCATGAATTCCATGTTGACGAACAGTTTGTTGTTTGTCCGCAATGCCAGGGAAATTCAATACGCATTACAGGAGGAGATGAGTTAAAGATCATTTCGATGGTTGTAGATTAAGAGCTGTTTAAAATTCTTTTAACATTCAGTTGACCCCCTTCGGGGTTCTTATTTGGTTCTTTCATTCTGCCTCCGGTTGCACCGGAGGTTATTAAGATTAAAGTCCTTCGGACTTTCTTAACATGAAAACCCTGAAAGGGGTTTAATTTGAATAACCGCGTGTAACCCGCGGGGAAATGTAATAATTACAATCTCATCCCTGAAAGGGGTGAATGCCATAACAAACGAATTAAATAATTTTTAAACAGTATCTAAGAGACAGTTAAAAAGTTCATGACGACAATTTCAATTCTTAATAAAATTATCTTCCTTTATCCTTGATAATTCAATCGGTAAGCAATTGGAAAGACAATAATCAAAAAAAATTAACAGTTGCCAGATAAGCAGCCTTCGGGGTCTTCGGGCCCGGCGAAGCCGGAAATCTCACGAAGTGAGATAGATGAAGGCGCGGCTGCGTTGTGGCGACGAGACCGCCCGGCCTGAGGGCAATAATAGATAGAAAAATATTGAATTTTTTCAACAATCTCTAAAAGTTTTTTTTAAAAATTAATAAGTAAACTATGTGCGAAACCTGCGGTTGCGGAGAACCTGGCGGCTTTACAGTCGGAACTCCTGGTGAACATGCTCATGATCATTCCCATCCCCATAATCATTCAAATGGAGCGTCAGATCATAACCATGATCATGAACATTCAACTGAAAAAGTTATTGAAATAAATAAGGACATCCTTTTCGAAAATAATCTGATTGCTGAACGAAACCGCGGTTTCTTTGAAGGAAGAAAGATCTTCTGCCTTAACCTTGTAAGTTCTCCGGGATCAGGAAAGACAACGCTATTGGAGAAGACTATACTTGCCTTGAAAGGTAAAATCAGTATTTCCGCCATAGAGGGCGACCAGCAAAGTTATCTTGATGCTGAACGAATTGAAAGAACCGGTGTCAGCGTTGTACAGGTTAATACTGGCATGGGATGCCATCTGGATGCACGGATGGTCAATATTGCTGTGCAAAAACTTGCGATCAGGGAACGTTCAGTTTTATTCATTGAAAATGTCGGAAACCTTGTCTGTCCTGCTATCTTCGACCTTGGAGAAACCAAACGGGTGCTGGTTATGAGTGTAACTGAAGGAGATGATAAGCCACTGAAATACACGGCAATGTTCAGATCGGCATCACTCTGCATCATTAACAAAACCGACCTGTTGCCTTATGTCAGTTTCAATGTGGATGCAGCAATTCAGAACGCTCTGGCGGTAAATCCGTCACTTGAGTTTATTCAACTCTCAGCAACAACTGGCGAAGGAATGCAAGTGTGGGTGGATTGGTGTCTTGCCCAATCAGCTATCTCATATCAATGAGTTCCACTCCGGGGAATTTAGAAGCCTCGAAAGAAAAGTCGGCATTGGTTACCGGAATGTCTGTCTGGTAATTCGTCACTTTATAAGTAAAAGTGTTTCCACTTTTATCGAGCAGGATAAAGCTTTTTACCTGTTTTTTAGTTTTATCTACTACCAGAATCGCCTTCGTGAAGTTTTTGATTGTATTTGGAATCAATTCAATGCTCTCTACTGAAGGATCGGTTTGGGCTTTATCTTTGATGATCTTTGATTTGTAGTTGCTGTTATAAGAAGAAAGCAATTTGGAAGGAGTCAAAGCATCTTCTTTGGCATCAACGTCATTGATTTGAACTTCGTTTGATTCTTTGATGTAAGTCCAAATAGTTTTTCCGTTACAAATAATAGTCTGGCCGGCTGCTGTCAACCTGTATTTTTCACCTGAAACCAGAAGTGAACCAGTTTTTACTTCATTTATTTTTGCCTGTTTGTTTTCCATTGTGTAGGAAAAATCAGCCATGATGGATTTGTGTGATTTGGTTTTCTGGCTTACTTCATCTAATAACAAAGATGCTTTCGAATCTTTTACTTGTGAGAATGCCATGCATGCCAGCAAAACGAATACCAATGTCAATACCCTGCTCATGTTTCTAAGGTTAAATTTCTCCGATTTCTTTGAGGTGTAATTCAAGTGAAGTAAGGTCTTTAAACCGAACCTCGCGGGCTTTGCTTCCTTCAAATGGTCCAACAATACCTGCGGATTCCAACTGATCAATAATTCTACCGGCCCGGTTGTACCCTAATTTCAATCTTCTTTGAATCAGGGAAGTTGATCCTTGCTGATGCTGGATGATAAGCCGGGCAGCCTCAGCGAATAACTCATCTTTTGAATCGGGGTCGAATTCTTTTGTACTTTCGGTCTCTTCATCATTAAATTCAGGAAGATGATAAGCATCTGAAAATCCTCTTTGGCTTCCGATGAATTCGGTCATTTTTTCAATTTCAGGAGTATCAACGAATGCACATTGAAGCCGGATCAGGTCGCTTCCTGTCGATAAAAGCATATCACCACGCCCCACAAGTTGATCAGCGCCACCGGTATCTAAAATTGTTCTCGAATCAATTTTAGAAATTACCCTGAAAGCGATTCTGGCAGGGAAGTTGGCCTTGATAGTACCGGTTATAATATTGACGGAAGGACGCTGGGTAGCAATGACTAAGTGAATGCCAATCGCCCTGGCAAGCTGTGCCAGACGTGTCAGTGGTGTCTCGATCTCCCTCCCGGCAGTCATGATGAGGTCTGCAAATTCATCTACAACAAGAATCAGGTAGGGGAGAAACCGGTGTCCATTATTGGGGTTCAGTTTCCGTGAGATAAATTTTTCGTTGTATTCGCGGATATTTCTTACCTGCGCATCCTGAAGCAGGTCGTACCGGCTGTCCATCTCAATGTTGAGAGAATTCAGGGTACGGATCACCTTCTTAGTATCTGTGATAATTGCTTCTTCTGAATCCGGCAGTTTTGCCAGAAAATGGCGCTCGATTTTGGTAAAGAGAGAAAGCTCTACTTTTTTCGGGTCAACCATTATAAATTTAATTTCGGAAGGATGCTTTTTATATAGCAAAGAAGCGATGATTGTATTTAATCCAACCGATTTTCCCTGTCCTGTAGCACCTGCCATCAGGATATGCGGCAGTTTCGCCAGGTCAACGACAAAAGTTTCGTTTGCAATTGTTTTTCCCAGTGCCAGCGGGAGGTCATAAGTTGATTTCTGGAACCGTTCAGATGATAACACAGATTTCATTGAAACGATTTCCGGGTTTTTATTTGGAACTTCAATGCCTATGGTTCCTTTACCGGGGATGGGAGCAATGATCCGAATACCCAGAGCTGAAAGGCTAAGCGCAATATCATCTTCAAGATTCTTAATTTTGGAAATCCTGACGCCTGCTTCAGGAATAATTTCATAAAGTGTGACTGTAGGACCAATCGTAGCTTTGATCTTTTGAATCTGAATTGAATAGTTCTTGAGGGTTTCAACGATACGGTTCTTGTTTGCTTCAAGTTCTTCCTTGTTGATGTTGATTTCGTCTCCTCCATAATTATTCAATAATTCAAAGGGTGGATATTTATAATGAGGAAGGTCAAGCGTTGGGTCATATCTGGTATCGATCGTTCTATGCTCGCTTGTTCCGGTCTCTACCGGATCTGTTAGAATATCCTGTACCGGTTTCTCAATCAAAAATTCAACATCAGTGTCAACTTGGTTGCCAGACTCTTTTACCGTTGCAGATTCAATCTCCAAAGGAAGGTCAACGCTAGGCTCCGGGCTAACCTGATCTTCGGATTTTATTTCAGGTGATGGATCTGTAAAGCGGTTAACAAAATCGTTAGTTACTTCTTCTGGTTTTTCGGTTTCTTTTTCTGATGAGTCCAAGATTTCCCGTTCAGGTTGCACTGGTGAATCGGTTAAAACAGGGATTTCCCTCTGCTCTTTTTTCTTAAACCAACGGAAAGGAATATTCAATGAGAGTATCAGGAAACTCAAAAGAGTGAAGATAAGTAACAGAATAAGGCCGGAAAAACCCAGAAAATCAGTGAGAATGATATTCATTTCATATCCATAGACTCCGTAAAGCACTTCATTCTCAGGGAAAGCAGCACGCAAAAACAAAGGGATCCAGGCTATTCCGAAAAATACGTACTTTAATGTTTTGATTATGGGCAGGAAGGACCTGCCTGTTAGTAGCTTCAGCCCTGTTATACACAGGATCAGCACAAACAGGAACGAAGCCATTCCAAACCATTGTGAGATGAAAAGATAGGCAACTAGGGCGCCGAGTTTTCCCATCCAGTTTTCGCAACGTGTGCTGGTAATCAGATGATCGAAAGAAAAATTTGAAAACACTTTACTGGCAAAGTCAAAATCAACCTGCCAGGTTCGTGCATAAGATACAAACGACAGCAATAAATAGGCAGCCAGGAGAAGCAGGAAAAGGCCTAAAACCTTAAAGTATTTTTCGTTAACAGGTCGCTTTTCTTTCTTCTCTTTTTTTGGCCGCTCAGTTCTTTTTGGCTTTTCAGGCTTTTGAGGTTTTGCTGGCTTTTGAGATTTATCGGGAGTCGGAGTTTTTTTCTGAGTTTTATTGCCTGTGGCCTCTTCCTGGGGTTCATCCCTGAAGGTGTTCGATTTTAACGAATTGGTTTGTTTTCCCATTTACACAAGGAATAAAATTATTCCCCTCCTCCTCCGAATTTGGTTTTTAATTCTTCTTCAGTTGTCAATTTGTAATCTGAAGGAATTTCAAAGTCTTTGCTCGCAATGCTTTTCTTTTCCACAGAAGAAGCAGAGAATTTCATCATGAATTGTGGCGTTTTCATAAGAAATTCCATCATCACACCATCGATATCCTTATATAATGGACTATCAAAATTGGCTCCTTTTCCACCGATTTCTGTTGTGAAAAAGACCTCCAAAGTTGTTTTTTCTCCATCTTCTTCTGTTGTAACAATGGCCTTTTTACATGTGTACCCTGCAATAGTTTTTGTTTCATTTGTTAAGACAACTTTTGCAGCAGGTTCTTTGGCGATCTCCTTTTCAATATCCTGGCTTGTTTTCTTGGTGTAATATTTTTGCCCCATCACATCGATCAGGTTGATGACAGTTTTTTCATTACAATCATTGATCGTGATTTGATTTCCCATCATGCCCATTATAAGCTCTGTTCTTGCTTTTGTTCCTTTTACAGATACTGTAAAAATTTTAGGAAACATTTGCAACTGACTTTCCGTGAATTTGCTATCAGGATAAGTAATATTGTAAGTGATTACTCCTTCGAATGGTTTTAGCGCCATGATTGCAGCCGGACCTAAGAAAACCATTAAAAATAAAATCCCGATTTTTTTAAAGTTATTTTTCATCTTGAACATTTTATGAGTGAGTGAACAATTTTGATTAGCAAGGACAAAGATATTTATTTTACTATTCTGAACAATTTACTCCACCGGATTTTTCCATCGAAAATGGATTTAGTAGGATCTAAGGAGAGCCATACAAACACTGCTTTTCCGACTATATGATCTTCCGGAACAAATCCCCAGTAACGCGAATCGGCTGAGTTATGCCGGTTGTCACCCATCATCCAATAATAGTTCATTTTAAATGTATAGGATGTACTTTCCTTTCCATTAATAAAGACCTTTCCTTCTTTTTCTTCCAGCTTATTTCCTTCAAAGACACCTATTATTCTTCTGTAAAAGCAAATATTATCCTTACCAATTTGCACTGTGGAACCTTTTTTGGGGATTAATAACGGTCCATAATTATCTACATTCCAACGATAAGTCGAATCAAATGGAAAAATGTTCGGATCCCACAAGCCAGGTGCCTGGATAATTGGCTCAATGGATTTGACATTACTTATCTGTTTTATTTTCTCAAGGGATTCTTCAGAAAGTGTCAACTCATAACTTCCGTTGTTATCTGTGTTGAAGTTCTCCGTGATGTTCAGTTTATCCAGTGTCCGGTTACTGATTGATGAGCCATCTGTATGAACAATGAATTTAAATTGACGGTGCCCTGGGTTTTGTTCTTCTCTGCCATTAATCAGCACTTTTTTATTTACAATCTGGAGAATATCTCCGGGAATACCGATGCACCGTTTGATAAAGTTCTCGCGTTTGTCAACCGGACGGGTAATAATATCTCCGAAATAATTCGGATTTGTGCGTAATGCATCTCTGCCAAACTGCCGAACGAGTTGATAATAGCTTGCATTACTCTGGAATTTTGTCGACAAAGTATCTCCGTCAGGATAGTTGAATACAACAACATCCATGTTTTTTATTTTTTGGAACCCTGGAAAACGATAATAAGGCAATTCGATCCATTCTAAGTAAGATTTTGTTGATTCGGTAAGCGGTAGTGTATGATGTACAAAAGGAAAGGCAAGCGGGGTATTGGGAACCTTAGGACCGAAATTTATTTTGCTGACAAAAAGATAATCCCCCACGAGCAATGTCTTTTCCATCGAAGAAGTAGGAATTGTGTACGCTTCAATGAGAAAAATCCGGATGATGCTGGCAGCGATAACAGCAAAGATGATTGCATCAAGCCATTCGCGGGTGCCGGTTTTTTTTATTACAGGGCGCTTATCCGGATCAAGGAATGTCTCTTTCTTTGAGAATCCCAGATATGGAAGGTAAGCAAAAGGAAACAATACACCCATTGCCTGTTCACCCAATCCGTACTTTTTAAAACACTTGCATATTTCCACGATCATCAACAGAATGACGAACACATCGATAAAAGGGATCAGGAGAAAAATATACCACCACATGGGTTTTTTGATGATCTTTAACCAGACGTATAAGTTGTAAAAGGGGATGATTACCGACCAGCCTTTATAGCCGGCTTTTTCGAAGATAGCCCACAATCCTACAAGGGATGAAATGAAGAACAGAATGGTCACAAGAAGGTAGAGGTTCATAACTATGGTGTTGGTTTAACTTAAATAACGCTGGTTTTACTGTTTTCTTATACAGATTCGTTCACTTTTAGCCCGGAAAGCATGTCTTTCATTTCAAAAAAACCCTTTTTCCCGGGAAGCCATTCTGCTGCCATTAAGGCGCCAATGGCAAAACCACGACGGTTTTTAGCATTGTGAATAATGGTTATATTATCGATATCTGAATCATATTTTATGATGTGCGTTCCCGGTTCGTTTTCCATACGTATTGATTTTATTCCCAGTTCTCCGGGGTTTTCCGAGAGGTCATTCACCCATTTTTCTTTCCGCCCGATGTGTTTAATGATATCGTTCGCTAAAAGAATTGCAGTTCCACTGGGCGCATCCTGTTTGTGAATATGATGCGTTTCTTCAATAGAGATCTCGTATTCATCCCAGTCCGACATAAGGCTTGCCAGGTGGCGATTCAGGTCAAAAAACAGGTTGACCCCGATGCTGAAATTTGGAGCAAAAAACAAGGTTTGGGCTAGTTTTGCACAATCACCTTTAACTTTTTCCAGGTCTTCATACCAACCTGTTGTCCCAACAACAACAGGTACCTTCGCATCAAAGCAACGATAAATGTTTTTCACAACAGCATCTGGTGATGAAAAATCGATTGCAACATCCGCGTCACCGAGAAGGGTTCCTTTTTGTATCCAATCATTGATAGAATCAATAACCAGTATAATCTCATGATTATGTTTAGAAATAACCCTTTCCATTTCAGAGCCCATCTTCCCATATCCTAATAAAGCGATTTTCATTTTTTCAATTTCAAATTATTCGTTTCAATTACTTGATGAATGACTGATTACTTCATCTTTTTTAGTTTACCTCTTTACCTGATCCGTCAAAAATGCAAACTAATTTTGATACCTGACATATAATTTTTACTGTATGATGGAGGCAGGATTACCGGTTCAAATTTCAGCGAAAGATCCTTACTGATGTTGTAAGTGAAAAGATGTGCATCCACTGAAGCATCGACAATATTAAGAATGTACCAAAGTGCTGTAATGAGTATACTGATCTCCAAATTCCTTCTGTAATATTCCCTGGCAGACAACAGATTTGATGCAGAATATTTTTTTACCAGGCTTGCATAATTGCCTGCAGTATCTCCGTTCGACTTTTCAATGTAAGCGCATTTATAATTTATATATTCGTTGGTATTGGTCACAATGAAATAGGTCATCACGCCAAGTCCGGCATATATGACAGGAATTTTCCAATATTTTTTATTGTAAGCCTGTCCAAGTCCTGGCAGTATAGCTGACATAATTGTAGCTTTTCTCGGAGAATGTTTCTTCTCCATTATGGAGTCGGGAATAGATACCTTCAGCTCAGTAGATTGTGATTTTACCGTTGCAGGAATACAAAGAAATATCAGGAGGCAGATGGTTCCTTGCAAAATAAGATGTAAATTTTTAGGCATCAACTATCCAGCTTCAAAACGATACGGTCAAAATCTTCATCAGATTTGAAGGTGATGATGATAGCCCCATTCCCATGTAAATTTAATTTGAGATCGACTTCCGTATTCAGTTTTTTATTCAGTGTCTCTTTGATTTTCTCAAATTTTACAGGAAGTATAGGGTTTTCATTTCTTTTCTTACCAGGATTTGCGAGAGTGAGGTTCCTGACAATTTCTTCAACCTGGCGGACAGAAAGTTTTTTCTCCAGGATACGATGGAGGATGATTAATTGGGTTTTGGTATCATTGATAGTGATCAATGCGCGCGCGTGTCCCATGGAGATCTTGTTATTGCGTATAGCGATCTGGATCTCTGTAGGCAGTTTCAACAAACGAATATAATTTGCAACTGTAGAACGGTCTTTCCCTACTTTCTGGCTTAGCTCTTCCTGGTTAAGTTGGCATTCTTCCAGAAGACGCTGAAAACTAATGGCAATTTCCAAAGGATTGAGTTCCTGTCGCTGAATGTTTTCTACCAAAGCGAGTTCTAGCATTTGCTCATCGTTGGCAATGCGGATAAAAGCAGGAATCTCTGTAAGGCCTGCCATTTTTGCTGCTTTCAAGCGACGTTCTCCTGCAATCACCTGGTATTTATCATATCCGAGTTTTCTGATAGTGATTGGTTGAATTATTCCCTGTTCCTGGATTGATATGGTCAATTCAGCCAGTTCCGATTCTTCAAAATGTGTTCTGGGCTGAAAAGGATTTGGTTCAATCTGGTTTACAGGAACATGGGCAATTGCTCCAACAACATATTCTCCGGAAATATCCCGGGAAGTAATATCTGTCTCAGGACTTTCCAGGATAGCACTCAGGCCTCTTCCTAAAGCCTTCTTTTTACCTTGCATTTCAGATGTTAATTTGTTTTTCAGCTGTGGATAATCGTGTCATATTATTCTTTTGCAGGATTTCCCTGGCCAGGTTAAGATAATTGATAGCGCCGGTACTGCCAATATCATGAATCATGATGGTCTGACCAAAACTTGGCGCTTCTCCTAATTTTGTGTTCCTGCTGATCAAAGTGTTGAAAACCATTTGCTGGAAATGTGTTTTGACTTCTTCCGCAACCTGTTTAGAAAGGTTCAGTCGATTATCGTACATGGTAAGAAGAATCCCTTCAATATCCAGGTCTGGATTTAACCGCGTTTGTACTATTTTGATTGTGTTCAGCAATTTCCCAAGTCCTTCCAGCGCAAAGTATTCGCACTGAACCGGAATAATAACAGCGTCTGAGGCAGTAAGGACGTTGATAGTGATCAGCCCGAGAGAAGGAGAGCAATCGATGATGATGAAATCATACTCATCCTTCACCTTGTCTATTACCTTTTTCATCATTTTTTCCCGGTTCGGAAGGTTGATCATTTCCACTTCAGCACCAACCAGGTCTATGTGGGCAGGAATAAGATCCAGAAATGGAGTAGATGTATTCAAAATGATGTTTTGGGGTTCTACATCATCAATAATACATTCATAGATGCTCGTTTTGATGGTACGGGGATCAAACCCAACCCCTGATGTTGCATTGGCTTGCGGGTCGGCATCAATGATCAGGGTTTTGAACTCAAGAACGGCAAGACCAGCAGCCAGATTAATGGCAGTAGTCGTCTTTCCAACCCCTCCCTTTTGATTCGCAATTGCAATGGTTTTCCCCATCTTTCTCAATAATTTTAGTAAAGGTAGTATGAATCTGATTTGGCTGACAAAGGTCGCAAAAATATTGCGTTTAACCGCAGCTTGTTGATTAATGTTGAAAAGTATTAAAAACAAACGGGTAAATGCAAATAGAAGAAACGCCATCCAGAGATGGCGTTAGAATAGATTATCAGGAAACCAGGACCGGCTATTTTATTTCAGGGTCAGAAGTCAGGTCTTCAAATGAGATATCCAGATGTTTATCTCCAATAAGCTCGTTATTGGTCGTTGCAATTTCTTCCTGCTCAATCTCCGGATGGTCTGGTGCCTTGCCGGTGCGGATGAATTCCATTGCATCACTGAGACCCATTGTAAATTTTTCAAAATCTTCACGGTACAGAAACAGTTTGTGCTTTTCGTAGAAAAACTTACCCTGCTCATTGTTAAACCGTCTTTTACTTTCCGTGATAGTCAGGTAAAGCTCTTCGCCAATAGTTGATTTAACATCAAAAAAGTAAGTTCTCTTTCCAGCCCTGACTACGCGTGAGAAAATCTCTTCCCGTTCCTTATTTTCAATTTCTTCCATTTTTCTTCTTTTTGCTCGTTATCTTAGAGATAATTCTTTGAAACAGCGCAAAAATAAAAATATTATTTGATAACCAAACCCTAAATTCAAATTCATAGTAAAAATCATCAGATTATCTTTATTTTTGCGGCGCGAATTTCTTTACCAAAATCAGGTTTTATCTCCAATTCTCATCAATGCTGGGCAGAAGACATTATCGAATAAAAATATTTCAGGCCTTGTATGCCTGGTTCCAGGGTGGAGAAACCCGCCAGGATGTGGCAGATAGAAGTCTCCTGCTTAGCATTGAGAAGATCTACGAATTGTATTATATCCAGTTTTCTTTCCTTCTCGAAGTAATAGATTTCTATAGAAGGAAAATGGAAGATGCAAGACATAAATTTCTTCCAACCGAAGAAGATATGAATCCCAATCCCAAGCTTTTAACCAACTCGGTAATTGGGATAATATTGGCTAACAAAGATCTTCAGCGACAAATTGTACGATATAAAATTTCCTGGTCGGAAGAACAGGAAATGTTGCGAAAAATTCATCTTAAGATCAGGAATAGTAAGGATTTAAAGGAATATCTTATATCTGATGAGTGCTCCTTTGAAGAAGACCGTGAAATTGTTTACAAACTATTCAAGAAATTTATTGCACGGTCAAATGAACTGCAGTTTTTCTGTGAAGAGCGGAATATCTTCTGGACTGATGACTACCAGTCAGCAGCTCTTCTCGTGATGAAGACCATCCGGCAGATTCCTGAAGGGTTTGCGGAAACATCCTCTCTCCCCTCATTATTTGTTAAGGATGAAGATGACGATCCGGAGGATGACCAGCGGTTCATCATTGAATTATTCCGCAAGACTATTGGGCAAAGTGAACCGCTGGGAATTCTGATTGATGGAAAAACCAAAAATTGGGAATTGGAGCGTATTGCTCTTACCGATATTATTTTGATCAAGATGGCGATGGTAGAATTAATATACTTTCCTGCCATTCCAATCAAGGTAACGCTCAATGAATATATAGAGATGTCCAAACTTTTCAGCACACCCAAAAGCCAGATGTTCATCAACGGATTATTGGATAAAATGGTGGAAGACCTCAAGGCTGAAAAAAAGATAAAGAAAATGGGCAGGGGACTGATATAATATTTTTCTCTCAGCAACGTTTACAAATAAAACATTTCCATATCGTGACCAATTTTCGAAGATTAGCTTGTCTTACCTGCTCCTTGTTTTTTCTTGTTTCATTTTCGGCTGTTGCGCAGATTGGAGGGCGTTCGACTTATGATTTTTTAACCCGGACCAATTCTGCGCGTGTTGCTGCCATGGGGGGAAATTTTTTATCTATCAAAGACAATGATTTGAGCTTGGTTTTGACCAACCCTTCGCTAATCACAGCGGAAATGAATAATGTTCTGGTTTTGGATTATGACAACCTTCGTACCGGTTACAACTATGGAGATATCATGTATTCCAGGACTTTCAACAAGTTTGGGAGTTTTGCCGGCGCGTTTCAGTTCATAAATTATGGAACATTTACGGGAGCGGACGAAGCAGGTACACTGACAGGGAATTTCTCTGCCGCAGAATATGCACTAAACGTTGGGTGGGGCAGACAATTAAGCCCTTACTTCTCCATTGGCGCGAATGGAAAATTAATCTATTCACAACTTGAAAGTTACCATTCTTTTGGACTTGCAGTGGATGTTGCGGGAACATTTACTACAAAGGAAGGTTATTTTTCAGCTTCACTTCTTGCCAGGAATATAGGCATTCAGATTGTTCCTTACCGCCCGGGAACCCGTGATCCTCTTCCTTTCGAAATGCAGCTTGGTATGTCATCAAAGTTGAAGCATATTCCTGTACGTATTTCATTGTTATATAATAACCTTGAAAAGTGGGATCTTTCGTATACAGACCCCAACAGTCCGGATAACAAACCCGACCCGATCACAGGGGAAATAAAATCAAAAAGCGGGATCAGCAAATTTGCGGATATTTTTATGCGTCATATTGTAATTGGAACAGAGATTACTATTGCAAAGGTTCTTGCTCTTCGTGTGGGATACAACTATAAAACAAGGCAGGAAATGAAACTTGCTGATCGTAAAGCGCTGAGTGGCTTCTCTTATGGATTTGGACTCCGGATAAAAATGTTTGCTTTTAGTTATACACGTCTTACTTACCAGCCCGGTAGCCTGAATCCCAACTACCTTTCCTTTGCCATGAATTTAGGAGCATTCGCAAAAAAAGCAAAATAGCTTTCCTTCATTTATTTGACTTCAAGTTATCAGGCACAACTCAATTATTTATACAAATGATCATGAAAAGCCGGTTATTCCTTTTTGTATTGGTATGTAATGTAATTTTTTCTTTTGCTGCTCGTGCCCAGTTTTTGGATGATGTAAGGAAGATAGTAATACAGGATAAAGGTGGATTGACGGAAAATGATGCTGTTAGCGGGATAAAGGAAGCTCTGGTCAAAGGAATTGGAGAAAGTGTTAAAATTGTTTCTAAAGTGGACGGCTATTTTGCCAATCCTGCAATTAAAATTCCATTTCCGGAAGATGCGCGCACCATAGAGTCAAAATTAAGGGCAATTGGTTTGGGTAGCAAAGTGGATGAGGTGGTTCTTTCAATCAACCGGGCAGCAGAAGATGCTGCAAAAAGCGCAGAAACAGTTTTTATTGCTGCAATCAAAGGAATGACAGTCAATGATGCCATTCAGATTGTAAAAGGTAAAAATGATGCAGCAACGCAGTACCTGTCAAAAACAACCTCACCTGAACTCAGAACAAAATTTCGTCCAATTATCAAAGCTTCGCTCGATAAGGTTGATGCCACCAGACTTTGGGCGGATGTGATTACTACTTATAACCAAATTCCTTTTGTCACAAAACAAAATCCAGACCTTACCGGATATGTTACAGATAAGGCGATTGACGGGTTATTTGTAATGATTGCAAAGGAAGAACTTAAGATCCGCCAGAATCCTGCTGCCAGGACGTCAGAAATACTAAAGAAAGTTTTTGGGAATTAGCCGGAAACAAGGCACGCGTTTCAAACGCGCGCTATCCATGATAACCGGAAACAAGGCACGCGTTTCAAACGCGCGCTATCCATGATAGCCGGAAACAAGGCACGCGTTTCAAACGCGCGCCATCCATGCTAGCCGGGAACAAGGCACGCGTTTCACAGAGATGAACTGTTCATTTTTATCTGTTAACTATTCAACGGCAATTGTACATTATTCACTGGGTGAAGTAGTGAACAACCAATAACGTTCAGTGAACAGAAAATAACTACCAGTGAAAAGTTTTTTAAATCATTTTATTTCGCGTAACTGATCGCCCTTGTTTCCCTGATTACCGTTATTTTGATCTGACCAGGGTAAGTCATTTCGTTCTGAATTTTGCGGGAAAGGTCAAAAGCTACTTGATTTGCTTCAGCATCTGTCACTTTTTCAGCGCCAACGATCACGCGAAGTTCCCGACCAGCCTGAATTGCGTATGTTTTCACAACTCCGGGATAAGTAAGTGCCAATTCTTCGAGGTGCTTCAGTCTTTCAATATATGCATCCACAACTTCCCTGCGGGCTCCGGGTCTTGCACCAGAGATAGCATCGCAAACCTGAACAATAGGAGAAATCAGGTTATCCATTTCAATTTCATCATGGTGAGCACCGATAGCATTACATATTTCCGGTTTTTCCTTGAATTTTTCTGCTGCTTTCATTCCCAGAATGGCATGTGGAAGTTCCGGTTCTGTATCAGGGACTTTCCCAATATCATGTAAAAGACCTGCTCTCTTGGCCTTTTTGGGATTTAACCCGAGCTCGGCGGCCATGGTTGCAGATAACTTGGCCACCTCAATGGAATGATGAAGTAAGTTCTGTCCGTATGAAGAACGATATTTCATTTTCCCGATTAAGCGAACCAACTCGTGATGCATATTGTGAATTCCAAGGTCAAGAGTGATCCTTTTTCCGGTTTCGATGATCTCCTGTTCGATCTGTTTTTTTGTTTTTGCCACAACTTCTTCAATACGTGCAGGATGTATGCGTCCGTCAGTAACAAGTTTATGAAGAGAAAGCCGCGCAATTTCACGGCGGATAGGATCAAATCCTGAAAGGATAATTGCATCGGGGGAATCATCAATGATGATTTCAATGCCGGTAAGTGCTTCCAGGGTACGGATGTTACGACCTTCTCTGCCGATGATACGACCTTTTATTTCTTCGTTCTCAATATTAAAGACCGAAACTGTGTTCTCGATCGCGTGCTCACTTGCAGTACGCTGGATTGTTTCGATAACAATTTTCTTAGCTTCAGTATTGGCGGTGATCCTGGCTTCATCGATAATATCTTTCATCTGAACCAGTGCTTCCGACCGGGCTTCTTCTTTCAATGACTCAACAAGCTGACTTTTTGCTTCAGCTGCTGAAAGATTGGCTATAGTTTCCAGTTTGTCAATTTGTACCTTATGTGCTTTTTCAAGGTCCGCTTGTTTCTTATTTACCAGCTCCAGTTGAGTCTGAAGCGTTTGTTTGATAGCGACAGTCTCTTTCTGTTTCTTCTGAAGTTCGTCTACTTTCTGGTTAAGGCCTACTTCTTTTTGTTTCAGCCGGTTTTCACTCTTTTGAATCTCATCGTTCTTCTCATGAACGAGTTTCTCATGTTCTGATTTAAGTTGAAGGAATTTTTCTTTAGCCTGAAGGATCTTGTCTTTTTTAATCATTTCGGCTTTTTCCAACGCTTCCTTCAGGATCATGTCCCTTTTGCGGTCCATTGCCTTGCGTAAAATTGTACTTGTGATCAGGCCACCAATGATGATGCCTGATACGCTGATGATCAGAATGGTAATAATGTCCATCTTAAAAAATTTAGTTGGTTATTTGGATGGAAGGAGAAAGGAAACAAAAAACCCGCATTAAACCGGAGGTATTGATAAACCTCAATTGACACGAATAGGGCTGCCAGGCAATTCGAACGTCCACCGCCACTGTCGAAACAATGATCCCACCGAAGTGGAATGAGGCCTGTCCTACAAGTCTATGAGCTTTGCCCTAATGTTTGTAATGTTAGGTTTACAAACTGTTGGTTATAATGCGGGTAATCTTAAATATGTGTCAAAGAACGTTAAAAATTCGGATGCTGAAGAATTTCATCCAAAGCCTTATCAATTGTCGACAACTTCATTGTTGTGGTATGGTCTGATTCAGAGGCTGTCTGTTCATTCTGTAGATAGCTTGTCGTATATTCAAGTGCCACCATGGCTAACAAATCTTGTTTGTCCTTATAAGCATAACTACTCGAATAGTCTTTTATTCTTTTGTCAATCAATTTTGCTGCTTTTCTAAATAATTCTTCATTTTCATTTTCAATCACTAATTTGTAAGGCCGGTCAGCAACAGTTATTGATATTGAAAGCTCTTTCATTGGCTTTGTACTTGCATTCTTAAGTGTTCAGCAGTCCGATGCATTTATCAATTTCCCGCACCAGTTCACTAATTTTTGTTTTTGCTTCTACTGCTCCTTCTTTGGTTTCTAAAGTTTTAGATAATTTAAGTATTCTGTATTGGTCTTTTAATTTAATAATTTCATCTTTTTGTATGTCATGGATTTTGTTTAGTTCCTGAATTTCATCCCGGGACTTCTCCATTTTTTCAAGTAGTTCCTTTTGCCTATCGATCAGTTTGTGCAGTTTGAGTTCTATTCCTGCTACGAGTGAAGTAACATTCGTCATTGATCAAATTCATCAAAGGATGTGCAAAGGTAATCAATATTCAGCATTTCATTTAAAAAAATTGATACCCTTGCCCGGGTTATAAAAGCGTTATTTTTCGCTGGATACTCTTGTCGTTGATTTTCAAAGTACAGATATAGATCCCCGGAGCCACGCAATTGCCATTATCGTCTTTCGCATCCCACACCAGAGAGTGTTTCCCGGGAATATCAACTCCATTTTTCAGAATCCTGATTTCTTTCCCCATCATAGTGAAAATTGCAATCTCAGATGAACCTCCGTTTTTAAGTTCATAGTCAATGGTCGTCGACTTGTCAAACGGATTGGGATAATTCCGCAGCGCAACTGATCCGTCAGATTGGCGTTCATTGATCCCTTCGGGCACATCAATGTGCGATATCCAAATCTGCCAGTGATTATTCCGCCACGATTCCCAGCAGAGGAACACAGTCACGTATCCATACATATACCTCCAGGTTGAGAAAAATTGCGGATGAAGGTTTGAACTTTCATAGTTTGAAATGTTAACAAAAGTTGTATCAAATAAATCCTGATTAACATAAACTTCATAGTTACTGGTGATATCAGAAGCAAAGGAAAAAAATGTAAATGGAAACGGGAATCCCATCTTTGTTACAATCGGAACAGAAGTAAACACTGGATCGATATTATTTGCATCAGGAAAATCAGTGATGGAGTAGAATGTCTGACTGCTTACATCTGCGCATTTTAATCTCCAGTCAGCGCTTTCTTTTGCCTGCCAGACAAGGAAAGAATTCTGGCCATCTCCGCATGACAATTTCGCATTAACTCCATCGATAAGTTGAGCTGGTGGGCCCCATACTGAAGTTCCGTAATCATTGACTGAATACATAATCACGGTATCCGTTCCGATAACCTTTTCCCATTCGCAATAACCCCATGATAGCACAGGATTATGGCAATTCCCCTGGTCAAGTACTACAGGCGTTTCAATAGAGGGATTGCCACCTATTGAGTATTTCTTGATCATAATGGCACCGTTTTGTTCCCATACAATTCCCGGGTTGAAAAGATACTTGTAATTTTGCTCATCCGCAGGAGAATTGCACACAGCTACGGGTGGAGCAACAGACCGATCTTTAAGAACCTTGCTGGTGTATATATCCCAGTTACCGTTCATGTTTGTTTCATACAGAACAATCAGGATTGTGTCGCCACTGATCCAGTTAAATACCTTGGGATTACGGAAATGAACATTCGGCTGAGAGAGAATTGCAAAGGGTTCGCTCATCGTCAGAAGGTTTCTCCCATAAATAGCTGTTGACGAGGTATCAACAGATCTTTCCCATACAAAATAGACCGAATCACTGTAATTATCAAAAAGGTCGAGCATGTTGATATTCATATTGTTTGTAAGGGAATCTGTGATAGGGACAGGTTCCGTCCAAACAATCGTCTGGCCAAATCCATAACAAACGGATGAAGCATAAATAAGGATGAACAGGAAGAAATTTTTCATGGATTATCTTTTATAGAATTGTTGATTACCCGAATAAATATTATGCTGATTCAATTTTGTTTTTCTGCTTACTTAATTATCAAAAGAAAAAGCCAGGTTTACAAACACAATATCTTTCGCTGGAAAATCTGGTTGTTGATTTTCAAGCAACAGATATAAATTCCGGGCTTTACATGATTACCATTTTCGTCTTTTCCATCCCAGTTTATCGAATGACCACCTTGCTGTTCTATCCCATCTTTCAAGGTTTTGATTCTCTCCCCTAAAGTATTATAAATAGCTATCGTTGTGTGGCTTACTTGTTCAATCGGATAATGTATCGTTGTTGTTTCTGAAAATGGGTTTGGATAATTCTCCAGCCTGGCGGACCCAGAGGATGCCTGTTCATCTATTCCCACAGCAATATCGATATGTGTCAGCATTAATTGCCAATAATCATTGCCCCGTGATTCCCACGTTAGGATAACGGTCCTGTAGCCAGGCATGTAATTGTAAGTGGAAAAGAATTGGGGATGTTGATTAGTTCGATAAGGATCGTTTGATATTTTAACATAGGTAGTATCAAAGAAATTCCTGTTAACATAGATTTCATCACTACAGGCAGTATCAGCGACAAATGATATAAAAGTTGGCATAGAGGGAAATTTCCCTTTTATCACAACAGGGACATTGATAATTGCCGGGTAAAAATTAGTGCCATTTGCGAAATCATTTACTGTACAGAATGTTGGGCCTGATAAATCAGCAGCTTTGATTCTCCATGGATAAATGTCAATGTGCGACCAGACAATAAGGGAACTGGAATCACCCGCACTTGAGATGTTCATGTTCCATCCTCCCATGAGCTGCTGAGGGCTCGACCAGGATGAGGAAGAATACTGATAGCTGGAATACTTAATGACCGTTTCAGATCCTATTTTTTTTTCCCATGCACAATATTTTGAAGAAAGTACCGGATTATGGCAATCACCCTGATCTAACGTTACTGTGGTAAGACCGGAAGTTGCATTGCCCATGATATAGTTCTTGAACCTAATGCTACCATCCTGTTCCCATACTATTCCAAAATTACTCAGGTATTTGAAATTTTCTTCATTAGCGGCGGAGTTACATATCGGCTCAGGAGCTGACATTGTTCCGTTGTTTAGAAACTTACTGCAGTAAATGTCCCAGTGCCCATTTTGGTTTGTTTGATATATTACAGCAAACAAGGTGTCACCATTCAACCAGTTCAGGACTTCCGGATGTTGGTACTGAACATTGGGCTGAGATAACAGAACGAAAGGAGAAGCCTGGGTGTTAAAGTCCCTGCAATAGATAGCAGTGGTGTAAGAATCAATTCTTTTCTCCCAAACGCCCCAAAGGTCACCGGTGAAATTCCCATAACGAGGGGACATGGAAATGTTAATGTTATCTGACAATTGATCTGATATGGGAACAGGATCAGTCCAAACCATATTCTGGCAATATCCCGAAGAAACTATCGTAAAAAAAACACAAGAAAGAAAGGCAAGATTTTTCATAGTGCCTGGTTTTTGATTATGTAAAGATATTAAATCCATAAAAAAAAATCAAATTAATATTACTTCTTTGCAATTGACCGATTAAGCGAAAGGAAATATTAAAGAGAATTAATCATGAATGAAGATTTTATTCATTATTTATGGAAGTTCAGATTATTGGATAAAGAGCTTATCTCTGAAGCAGGTGATCAACTGACTATTATACATCCGGGAGAACATAACCACGACAGTGGCCCGGATTTTTTTAATGCAAGGATACGACTCGGCAGCACGCTTTGGGCTGGGAATGTCGAAATCCATGTTAATGCTTCCGATTGGTACAGGCACAATCATCAGATAGATCCAGCCTATGACAACGTAATTCTTCATGCAGTGTATGAAAATGATGTTCCGATTACTGATGTCAATGGGAAACTCATTCCAACACTTTCTCTGAAAGACAAATTTCAGGAATCAATATTACATCGTTACAAGGATTTTCTCAAGAATCAGAGATGGATACCTTGTGAGCATCTTATTTCAGGGATTGATTGCTTTCATTTTCACCAATGGGCACCTTGTCTTGCGTTGGAATTCCAGGCAGAAAAAATGAAACGGTTTCAAGCGTCACTTGAAAATTGCACCTACGATTGGGATGAATGTTTTTATCAGCAACTCGCCAGGTCGTTTGGTTTTCGTATAAATTCCGTCCCATTTGAACTGCTGGCAAAATCATTGCCGTTCAGACTACTGAAAAAATATACTTCCCGGCTCTTTCAGCTCGAAGCCTTGCTTTTCGGTCAGGCCGGACTTCTTGCCAATCATTTTGTAGAAGATTACCCACAACTGTTAAAAAAGGAATATGAATTTCTCCGACAGAAACATTCACTTGAACCAATCAATTCATCTGTCTGGAAATTCATGAGATTACGTCCTTCCAATTTCCCTACTATCCGGATTGCTGAGTTTGCTGCCCTCCTTCATCAGCAGGATAATCTTTTTTCTTTGATTTTGGAGGGAAATTGTGCCGAGATGATCCAAAAATATTTTACTGTTAGAGCTTCTGATTATTGGTCAACCCACTTTCTTTTCGACAAAGTATCTCCGGAAAGGGCCAGGTGTTTAGGAGCAGCTTCTATAGATCTGCTGATCTTCAACTTTGTCGTGCCATTTTTGTTTTTTTACGGAGATTTGAAAAAGGTAACCTCCCAAAAAGAAAAAGGGATTTTCATTCTTGAGCAATTGCAAGGAGAAATGAATGCAGATATCAGAAAATGGAAGGAACTTGGTATGCCTACAATCAATGCTTTACAAACCCAGGCTCTCATTCAGCTAAAGCGTGCATATTGCGAACCAAAAAAATGCCTTGAATGCCGGATTGGGAATATTTTGCTGAATGACAATCAAATTTCACCACATTAGTCACAGTAGGCCACAATAGTAAATTTGGATTACTGATTTTGTTTAATTTATGCACAATTCAGGAATGACACAGAAATATTTGAACGAATTAACTCATACAATAATAGGCGCTGCCATTACTGTTCATAAAGAATTGGAACCAGGTTTGCTTGAGAGTATTTACGAAAAATGCTTGACACATTTACTCAAAGAAAATGGATTAAAAATAGTTGTTCAACAAAAGGTTCCATTGGCATTCAGGGGGCTTTATCTTGATTGCGACCTTCGGTTTGATTTAATGGTTGAGAATACTATCATTGTGGAAATAAAAGCTGTCGAGTGTATTTTGCCTATTCATGAATCACAATTATTAACTTATCTCAAACTGCTAGAAAAGCCCAAAGGGATCCTGATAAATTTCAACTGCACAAATATTTTTAGAGAAGGACAAAAAACGATGGTGAATGAACTATTTGCAAATTTACCAAAAGGATACTAATGTGACCTAATGTGTCTATTGTGGTTAAAGTTCCGGTTATTACAGTTAAAGATGATTGTAATAAAATTTCTTTAAAAGGAAATTCAACCGTGATTTGCGTTTGGATGATTGGATTTTACGAAAAACACATAATTTACGATGAAAGCTGGTCCGCTCATAAAAGATTACCTGACCTTCAACCAGAAGGAACAAAGGGGAATTATTGTACTTCTCACAATCTATTTTTGTCTGGTCTTCGCTACACTGTTTTTCCCTTTGGTTATGGCTGATAAACCTGTTGATTTCACTGGATTTGAAAAGGAGATTAATGCATTTGAAAAGGAATTGGCTAAGCTGGATTCTCAAGATTTTCAAGATAGACAGAATAAATACGGAAAATTCAAGACAGCAAATTTCAATGGAGCTTACGATACCAGCCGGAAATTTCAAAAAGAAACGATAATTATTGAATTGAATTCAGCCGATACCTTTGAGTTGCAGCGGTTGCACGGGATAGGCTCTTCCTTTGCCCGGAGGATTGTAAAATACAGGGAGCGTTTAGGTGGCTTCCTCAACAAGTACCAGGTCAAAGAAGTCTGGGGTATGGATACTGCCAGGTATAACAAAATCTCAGCAAGCCTGATTGTAAATCCTGATTCGATTCATAAAATAAACCTGAACACAGTCACCTTTAAGGAATTGTTATTTCATCCTTATTTCCCATTTGAAATCACAAAAGCAATTATGATCTACAGGAAGGATCATAAGAAATTCAATAAACTGGATGAATTAAAGTCAATCCCGGGAATCCATGATTCTACCTATAAAAAAATAATCAACTATCTTATTATCGAAAATGACTGATTGAGGAGAGAATTTATTCCTTGTAGATATACCTGAATTGTTGATTGGTAGTTTGATCAACAGTATTATTTTCATTTTCTTTTTCATCCTCTTTGTAAATCTCACTTTCATCCTCATCATCTTCGGTTCCCCAATCATAGATTTTGCGTTGAGTTCCGATTTTCCGGTAATAAATCGCAAGGATGAGTCCGGCAAGTAATCCCATCAGATGAGACTCCCAGGAAATTCTTTGTTGCGGAAAGAACTGAGGAAAAACGCCCCAAACCAGTCCACCATAAAGAAATGCAATCAGCAGAGTCAAAGCCATTAACTTAGTTTCACGCCGAATGATACCACTAAAGAACAGAAATGAAGCCAATCCATAAACGATACCGCTTGCCCCGATGTGGATGCCTTCTCCGCGGGCAAAGCACCAGACCCAGAAACCAGTTAGTATCCAGGTCAGAAAGAAAACTTTAAATGCGATTTCACGGTAAAAATAAAACAACATGCCTCCGAGAAAAAAAAGGGGGATTGAATTTGCGGATAAATGCGAAAAATCAGCATGAAGGAAAGGGCAAGTAAGAACTCCGGGGAGACCTTTTAGTTTTAATGGATACAGTCCGTATATCGATAAGTCTGTATGTGCTGTCAACTCAAAGATTTTGACGAGCCACAACACCGTTACGAAAATACCGGGCAAAATTAAGCTGCGGTACATTTTCCGCTGATCTTCATTCATAGTTTAAATACTTTTTCTCCTGAAAAACCGTTTGCAGAATAGTTAGTTAAAATTAATTAAAAAAGGTCACCTACATACGGATTCCTTGAAAAATCTTACCTTTGGGCACCTAAAAACCTTTAAAATCAACCCTATAAACATGCGGACATTATTCAAAAAGTCTCTGACTGGTATAAGTATAGCATTGATGATGTTGGCTGTCATCACAACTTCTTCTTATGGACAATTCAGGAAGGATGACCCTAACAGCAGTACGATGAAGTATTCAACTTTAATGCAATATCTTAAATATTTCTATGTAGACACAATAAATGAGTCAAAACTCGTAGAAAAAGCAATTGTAGAGACATTGAAAGAGCTTGATCCCCATTCAGCCTATATATCTAAGAAGGACGTTATGAAGGCCAATGAAGAGCTGGTTGGGAATTTCGAAGGAATTGGTGTACAGTTTGAGATCCTCCAGGACACTATTACAATTGTTCATCCGATTGTTGGTGGGCCGTCCGAACAGCTTGGAATCCTTTCCGGTGACAAAATCATCAAGATTGAAACGGAGAATGTAACAGGGAAAAAGATCACCAATCAATTCGTTTTTGACCATCTGCGGGGAAAGAAAGGAACAAAAGTAACAATCTCAATTTATCGCAGAGGGAACAAAGATTTAATAGATTATACAATCACCCGCGATAAAATTCCGATTAACAGCATCGATGCGGCTTTTGTCATCGCACCGGGTGTTGGTTATATCAACCTTACCAGGTTTTCATCGACTTCAATGCAGGAATTTGACGAAGCGATCGCGAAAATGAAGAATCAGGGGATGAAAAGTTTGATTCTGGATTTGCGTAACAATGGAGGTGGATATCTGGGCACTGCAATTGAGTTGGCTGATGAATTTTTATCACCAGGAAAGCTCATCGTTTACACAGAAGGAAGAACATCTCCCCGCGAAGATTTCAAATCTACAATCAGAGGAAATTTCAAGACCGGGAAAGTTGTAGTCATGATCAATGAGAATTCGGCTTCTGCCAGTGAGATTGTTTCCGGAGCTGTGCAGGATTGGGACCGCGGAATTATCCTTGGCCGGCGGTCGTTTGGTAAAGGATTGGTTCAACGGCCATTTCAGTTGCCAGACAGCTCTCAGGTACGCATTACAACCGCTCGTTATCATACCCCTTCAGGCAGATGCATCCAGAAACCTTATTCAGAAGGTGCTGATAAATATTATGATGATTTTGCAATCCGGCAGAAACATGGTGAATTTGTCAATGCTGACAGTATTAAGTTTCCCGATTCATTGAAATGTTTTACTTCGCAGCACCGGGTTGTTTATGGCGGCGGCGGAATCATGCCGGATGTATTCACTCCCTGGGACAGCACGCCCTTTACAACTTATTACCGGGATTTGTTAAGAAAAGATGTAATCAGGGCATTTATTGGAGATTTTGTTGATAAAAACCGGAGCAATCTTTTACGCGATTATCCTGATTTTGAATCTTTTAATAAAAATTTCCTCGTGGATGATCATTTTATGAATAATTTCTTTGAATTGGCAGAAAAAAAAGAAGTAAAGAAGAATGAGAAAGAATATACTATCTCAGAGAGCCTGATCAAAGCGCAACTGAAGGCGTTGATTTCCCAGAAATTGTGGGACCAGAATGCCTTCTATAAAATCATCAATCAAGCTGATCTGGAGATTCAAAAAGCAATTGAAGTCATTAATAATGATGGAATATTCAAAAAACTCAAGATCACATATTAGACATTATTTCTGAATTGAGTAATCCGGTATTTCCTTTCCTGTATATTGCACTTCCTGTTATTGATGAAAATGAGCTATTGCCAAGGCTCATTGATTGTATCATTGCCCAAAAATATCAGCATTTCAAAGTTTTTGTTTGTGTCAATCAACCCGATGAATGGTGGGACCAGGCTGAACGACAGAGGATCTGCGAAAATAACCTTCTTTCTCTTGAATATCTGAAAAGTGTTACAGGAATCGATTTGGTGACCATTGATAAATGTACACCCGGTAATGGCTGGAAAGGAAAAAAACATGGGGTAGGATGGGCGAGGAAAGTGCTGATGGATGCGATCAATGAAGTTGCAGATGAAAGAGATATTATTTTAAGTCTGGATGCTGACGTCACTTTTTCACCAGACTATTTTTATTCAGTCGCACAGAAATTTTTACAATTCCCCGATGCAGTTGCTTTGGCTGTTCCCTACTTTCATAAGCCGGCTAGCGATCCTGCCGCATGCTTTGCAATCCTCAGGTATGAAATATACCTGCGATATTATTCCTTGAACCTTTGGCGAATCTCAAGTCCTTACACATTTACTGCCCTTGGTTCAGCAATGTCTTGTCCGATTTGGGCATACCGTGCGATTGGCGGGATCACGCCCAAGATGAGTGGAGAGGATTTTTATTTTCTTCAGAAACTTAGGAAATATGGGAAAATGCTTTTCTGGAACCAGGAAAAGGTTTACCCGGAAGCCCGGTTCTCCAACCGTGTTTATTTTGGCACAGGGCCTGCAATGATAAAGGGGAATGAAGGGGATTGGACGAGTTATCCGCTTTATTCTATCCGGTTTTTTAATGAAATTTCGGAAACATACAAGTTGTTTCCATTATTTTTTCAAAAGACACACACAACACAGGTCACCGAATTTCTTAGAAACCACCTGAAAGAAGATGATCCTTTTCTGCTATTGCGTGAAAATGCAAGAGAAGTCAATCAATTCGTAAGATCATGTCATGAAAAGTTTGATGGACTAAGGATCTTGCAATACCTTAAATACCGGCAAACAACGGAGACACAAAAAGATGAAGATTGCCTGCAGGAATACCTTATTCAATCATTTGGGAAGCAGGTTTTAGAGGTTTTGGGAATAGACGACAGCTTCTCTTTTAAGACAACAAATTTGGAGCATCTGGAGAAGATTCGGAGGTTTTTGACTGAGAAAGAGGAAATTTACCAGATCAACTCAGTACCTTCGTTACCTGGTCAGCAGCTTCCTGTAGGGTAATGGCTGAAAGAACGTGCAATCCGGACTCATCAATGATCCGTTTTCCTTCAACGGCATTGGTTCCCTGAAGACGAACAATAATTGGAACAGGGATTTCGCCGATGTTTTTATAGGCATCAACAATGCCTTGTGCAACGCGGTCGCAGCGAACAATTCCTCCAAAGATATTTACCAGGATAGCTTTTACGTTTGGATCTTTAAGAATTATCCGGAACCCTTCCTCCACACGTTTTGCGTTAGCTGATCCGCCCACATCAAGGAAATTTGCGGGATCACCCCCGCAAAGCTTAATAATGTCCATCGTAGCCATGGCAAGCCCGGCTCCATTTACCATACATCCTACGTTCCCGGTCAATTTTACATAATTCAGGTCGTTACGTGTAGCCTCTACTTCGATCGGGTCTTCTTCCTCAAAGTCGCGCATGGATGCAATTTCCGGGTGCCGGAATAGCGCATTGTTGTCGATCACGACTTTTGCATCAGCTGCAAGGATTTTGCTGTCAGAAGTTTTGAAAAGTGGGTTAATCTCTACCAATGAAGCATCGCAGCCATCATAAGCAGCATATACAGCATTTACAAATTTCACCATATTTTTAAAAGCTTCACCGCTTAAACCCAGGTTGAATGCTACTTTCCTGGCTTGAAATGGTTGAAGTCCTACCTTTGGATCGATCTCTTCTGTGAATAGTTGTTCGGGGGACTCTTCTGCCACTTTTTCAATTTCCATTCCACCACGCGTGGAATACATCAGGATAGTATGACCTTTTTGCCGGTTGAGGAGAATGCTAAAATAAAACTCTTCTGGTTTTGAAGGGCCGGGATAATAAATATTCTGTTCTACCAGGACTTTACGAACTTTTTTACCCTCCGGGCCTGTTTGCGGGGAAATTAGCTGCATTCCAAGAATTTGCCCGGTAAAGGTTTTAACTTCTTCCAAGGTCTGAGCAACCTTTACACCGCCGGCTTTCCCTCTGCCACCGGCATGGACCTGGGCTTTGATTACCCATTTGTCGGAACCTGTTATGTTCTGAATGATCTCAGCAGCTTTTCCGGCTTCTCCGATAGTCTGGGCCAGGATTCCTTCCGGTACAGCTACGCCAAACTTTTTTAAAATCGATTTACTCTGGAATTCGTGAAGATTCATATGAAAGTTATTGATTGGGATTTCAAAAATACAATTTTAAAAGACGGATTAATAATTTCATGACACCAATTTCAATTTTTAATAAAATCATCTTCCTTTACTGTACTTTCTTTTGCTTCCACCAAAAGAAAGTACCAAAGAAAAGTCACCGCTGTTTGAAATTCACTAAAAATCTTCGTCATTCGCTAAACTGCGGAAACTCGTCGCTGCGCTCCTCAAACAGTCCGCAGTTTTTGA
>CAIWTA010000125.1 GCA_903915465.1 uncultured Bacteroidales bacterium
TGCTGCATGCGATTTATTCTCAAGATAATGATCCCAGAACCACTTCAAGGCATCATAAGTCAGACTGTAACCGTCGGCGTATTCCTTCATGGAAGAGGTTGCCGGCTCAAAATAGGTAGTAACCGGATAGATCAAAACCTGTCCGGAAAGCGACGGACCTTTTTCGTTTCTCAGTCGCAAAGCAGCGGTAGCAGCAAGGTTACCACCAGCGCTGTCCCCGGCAACGATGATATTGGCGGGATCACCTCCAAATGACGTTCCATTATTTACTACCCAGTGAACCGCGTCAATACAGTCATCCAGTGCCGAAGGAAATTTGTATTCGGGAGAGCGCCTGTAATCAACCGAAACAACGATGCATTCAGCCTCAGCACATAAGTGTGTGCAGATTGAATCATACGCATCGAGACGGAAAAGCAACCAGCCACCCCCATGGATAAACAGAAGGACCGGCAATGAATCCTTTCCCGAAGGTTTGTAAATCCTGATCGGAAGATCCCCTCCGGAAGTTTGAATATTCCTGTTTTCAATGGAATAAACATCTTTGACCGGGCAATTCATCTGCGCGTAACCGGATTCAATCATCTCCCTTGCGAAATCAACAGAGAGCTTGTCAACCGGCGGTCTTCCTGTGGCTTCAATGGCGATAAGCAATGCGCTAACCTGTGAATCCAGTTTCATCAGATGTATTTAATCAACAGTTTTTTCAGTTCTTCATAATTGTGTGTGACCGGGAATTCAGGATGGTCTTTGATGACGTTGTCCGGCGGGTTGAAAAGCATCCCGGCATCGGCCTGAGAAAGCATGCTGATATCATTGTAAGAGTCGCCAAAGGAGATGACCTGGTATTGCAAGCTTTGCAATGCTTCTACCGTTCTCCGTTTCGGATCTTTTTGACGCAATTTATAATCGATGATCATATTATTCTCATCCATCACCAGGGAATGGCAGAACAATGTAGGCCTTCCCAGTTGTTTCATCAAGGGATCTGCAAACTGGATGAAAGTATCCGAAACGACGATCAGTTGCGTTCTTTCTTTCATCCACGAGAGAAACTCAAGGGCGCCATCCAGCGGTCGGATCTGTGCAATCACATCCTGGATATCCTTTAAGGTCAATCCTTTTTCTTTTAAAATTTTGATCCTTCCCCTCATCAGGACATCATAATCGGAGATATCCCTGGTGGTAAGCCTGAGTTCTTTGATTCCTGTTTTTTCAGCGACATTGATCCACACTTCCGGAACAAAAACACCTTCAAGATCTGAGCAGATTACATACATGTTAGAAATTATTTAGTTTAGAGACTGTTTAAATATGTCAATATTTTTCTATTCATTATTGCCCTCAGGCCGGGCGGCCTCGTCGCCACAACGCAGCTGCGCCTTCATCTATCTCACTTCGTGAGATTTCCGGCTTCACCGGAACCGAAGACGTCGAAGGCTGCTTATCTGGCGACTGTTATTCTTTTTGATTATTGTTTTTTCCATAGCTTATGGATTGAATTATCAA
>CAIWTA010000126.1 GCA_903915465.1 uncultured Bacteroidales bacterium
TAGGCCAGGAGTTCACCCATCGCCCAATCGAGGTTGCCGGCTCCTTCCAGCATATTTCGGCGATCTTCCTGTAATTTTACGATTTTACGAAAGAACCTGATTCCCGCAGGCAGATCTGTGATTTTTCGCCCTATCTCCCGGACAAGGTTTTCTTTCACTGCTGTGACCGGAGAATTGTCGAAATCCGCAGCGGTACTTTTTCGTATTCCTTCCCAAAGATCGCTGAACAGAGGATTGATGTCACCTTTCTCAATTTCACCCGAAGCCTCAAAGGCAGACTCCAAAAGGCTGTTGATGCTATTTTTCATCACTTTCGCATCATCAGAAGAAAAAGCATTTTCTGATTCAAGTTTCTGAAGGTAGATTTCAAGCGGATCAGGATGTGTTTCGATGATCTTATACAGGACAGGCTGCGTGTAACGCGGTTCGTCGCTTTCATTATGGCCATATTTCCGGTATCCAAGAAGGTCAATGAAAACATCTTTATTAAAAGTCTGGCGGAATTCCATTGCCAGCATGACTGTAAATACCACGGCCTCGACATCGTCGGCATTTACATGAAATACAGGTGAATGAATTGTTTTGCCAACATCCGTGCAGTATATGCTCGACCGGCCATCTAAGTAATTTGTCGTAAAGCCTATCTGGTTGTTGACAATGAGATGAATTGTTCCACCGGTCTTGAAACCTGTAAGTTCCGACATCTGAAGTACTTCATACACAATTCCCTGACCGGAAACAGAAGCATCGCCATGGATCAGTACAGGAACGATTTTGTTAAAATCACCCGCATAGGCATGAACAAGCTGGGCGCGTGCAATTCCTTCGACCACAGGATCAACTGCTTCAAGATGTGAAGGGTTCGGTGCCAGTGTCAGTCGCAGGTCTGTATTATCAGAAACTGGTATAATGGTTGAAAATCCGAGGTGATATTTTACATCACCCAACAATTCTTCATCTTTATATTCTTTTCCTTCAAATTCTGAAAATATCTGTGGAAATGGCTTCTTCATGATATTTCCCAACACATTCAACCTTCCACGATGAGCCATACCGATTACAAATTCTGTTGCGCCAAGTTCTGCTCCTTTTCTGATGACTGCGTCGACGGCAGGAATCAGCGATTCAACACCTTCCAGTGAGAAACTTTTATGACCCGGGAATTTCTTATGAACAAACTTTTCAAATAATACCGCTTCGGCCAGTTTTTGCAGGATGTGCTCTTTCTGTAAATTGTCGAAAGCCGGCGTATTTCTGGAGCTTTCCATCTTTGACTTTAGCCACTGCACCATTTCCGGGCGACGGATGTACATAAATTCCACACCGATCGACTGGCAGTAGGTCTGGTTAAGCTGTGCGATGATTTCCTGAAGTGTTGTATTCCCCAGGCCGATCTCCGTTCCAGCCTGAAATGTTTGTTTCAGATCTTTTTCGGATAATCCGAAATTTACGATATCCAATGTCGGAGTGTACAACCTGCGGGTTCTAACCGGGTTGGTCTTCGTAAAAAGATGGCCTCTGTGGCGGTAACCATTGATCAGGTTTATCACCTTGAACTCTGTAGGATAGACTAAAGTATCACCTTTTTGGGTTTTGTAATTTTTCTCACAGAATTCAAATCCCTGAAAAAACGATCTCCAGCTTTCTTCAACTGATTCAGGATCATTCTTGAACTTTTCGAACAATTCCTCAATCACCGAATTATCCAGATTGTTGAGATAAGAGAATTTATCCATCATTGTGTTACTAATCATTACCTTCTTTGCGTCTACTATATTACTCTTTCTAACTGCTTAATTAGCAGTACTGCTTTTTCTCGCAGATTAACGCTGATAAAAACGCAAATTTTCGAAGAAATCCAGCAACACAAATTCGGCGCGAATCAGCTTACTTATCCGCGAAAATCAGCGAGAACTTTTTTAATTATATGATTTGATGTTCCTGATTATTTTCATTAGGAGAAGACTTAGAGCCTGTTTAAAATACTTTTAACATTCATGACCCACTTCGGGGTTCTTATTTGGTTCTTTCATTCTGCATCCGGTTGCACCGGAGTTTATTAAGATTAAAGTCCTTCGGACTTTCTTATCATGAAAACCCCGAAAGGGGGTTTATTTGAATAACCGCGGTTGTAACCCGCGGGAAATGTAATAATTACAATCTCATCCCTGAAAGGGGTGAATGCCATAACAAACGAATTAAATAATTTTTAAACAGTCTCAAAAAGGTGAAATTTGTTTTAGTAAAAATCCCAAGCCAAAATTACTTGACCAGTTCCATTTGCTTGATAATATTTACAGTCTCTACA
>CAIWTA010000127.1 GCA_903915465.1 uncultured Bacteroidales bacterium
GTTCAATTGTTCAAATACAAATTGAAATCATAGCAGGAATCATTTCGAAATTCAAAAGTCGTTGTTCGATTAATCGATTGTTCCAAAACACCTGCCACGAAGCACAAAATCAACCAGCAGAGCTACCATCCAGGATTATTCATTCTCTATGGTCCAGATCTCATAGGACTTTTCTGCCTGGATTTTCAGCATCTTTAGTCCGTTCTGTGTTCTTGCCCCACTTTCAAAGCCCTTTTTCAGGAAAAGAGTTTGTTCAGGATTGTACACAAGGTCATATAAGAAATCATCAGGAGTCAGCTTGTTATAGGGAATCTGTGGATATGAATTTATGTCAGGGTACATCCCAAGCGGAGTTGTATTGATGATCAGTGCAGGGCTGTTGAATGGAATGGATTGAAAATCTGTATAGCTTATTGCATCTTTGTTCCGTGGATTCCTGGAAACGAAAGTATAAGGAATTCCTGCTTTTCTCAAGGCATAAGCTACAGCCCTGGAAGCTCCTCCTGTACCAAGGATAAAGGCTTGGGAATACCCGGAGAAATCAGCAGATAAGATAAATCCTTCTTCATCAGTGTTGAATCCTTTTGTCAGAATTTTTCCATACAACCGTGTGATCTTTATTGTGTTGACCGTCCCGATTTCTCTTGCTTTCTGGTCTAATTCATCAAGGTATGAAATGATTTTCTCTTTGTAAGGAATTGTCACATTGAGTCCGGAAAGTTCAGGATGATCGTCAAGAAGGGAAGAGAATGCTGAAAGTGTTGGAAGTGGAAAAAGCTGATAAAAACTGTCGGTCAATTTTTCTCTCTCAAATTTTTCCAAAAAATATTTTGCTGACCATGAATGAGAAAGGGGAAAGCCGATCAGTCCGTAACCGGAGATATTTCCTTTACTCAAGCTTGAATTTCTTAAGGTTTTTGGGCAGGAAGCTGAAAAAAGTATCGCCTCTCAATCCGAGTCTGAGTGTCTCCAGCGGGATCACCTCATTCGGCGCAATATTTCCAAGATTCACATTGGCGCCAAAATGCTGGATGAACCAAACCTGCTGTGATTTCAAAGGCGCTTCCCAGATGATTTGATCCTGGTCAACTTCAGAAAGGATCTTATGGATAAGTGAAGTGTGAGCTTTTCCGCTGGGACGGTAAATACCGACATTGCCACTCTCACGCGCTTCAGCAATGACCTTGAAAGAACCTGCATTCAACTCTGTCACCATCATTTTGGTCCACCGGTGAGGAGAAATCAGAATTCCTGCTTCTTTTGAACCAACTTCTGAAAGAACAGTGAAATCTTTAGCAAGTTTGCTTATGTATTCACATTTTTCATCATGCCCGATCAGCATAGAACCATCAGAGATCTCAACAGAATCAAGTCCAAGACCAGAAATGTAACTCCGGTATTCATCGAATTGATCCCTGATGAGAAAAGCCTCGAAAAGCGTACCGCCTGCATAAACCTTGATCCCTGATTTCTGGTAGACTTTGATTTTCTCTTTGACCCCGGGAGTAACCAGGGAGGTTCCGAAACCGAGTTTCACAAAATCGGTTAATCCACAGGAAACAGACACGAAATCCTCAGCTTCGCGAAGACTAAGGCCTTTATCCATGATCATATTGATGCCTGCTTTGCGCGGTTTATTTGTGCGTTCAGGTAAAAGTGAAAGAGGGAAGTTGTACATAGAAACGGTTTTTCTGTAGGGAGGAATGGGATGTGATAAAGAAGTCAGCTTATCGGATTCCTAATTCTTGATCCGGTATCCTTCAATTATTTCAACGATAGTGGGATTTCCTTCAAGGTCGGGGAAAGTTGTAAGCATCCTGTGGTAACCTTCATAATCCATTTCTAAAGCCTTTTCAAGCATGGCACAAGCATTCTGCGATTGTCCGTCTTTCAGGAGGTAATTGGACATTCCAAAATAAAAATCGGGATTATTCTCGTGCCATCTTAATCCTTCATGCAGTGTTTCAAAAGCCCTTTCAAATTCAAGGTTTCCGGAATGAACAATCGCAAGTTCCAGCCATATTTCCGGATCTTCCGGTTCCAGTTCAATTACTTTCCGATAAGACATGATTCCATCTTTCATCCGTAATAATTTGATCTGAAGATCACCTTGAATAAACCAGTATTCGGGAACGGTGGGAGCGATCTTGATTGCTTTGTCCACATAAGATAAAGCAATCTGGAATTTACCGAAGGTGTCATAAGCCATTCCTATGCCAATCCAGGCATCTGAGAACTCAGGATCGATTGCAATTGCCCTTTTATAATAGTCTATAGCATGTTCAAAATTTTCAATTTTCTCATAGCATTGGGCAATATAATAATAAGTCAATGGCTCCGGTTCTTCATGAAATGAACTTTCAAGGTAAGTTTCTATTGCTTTGTCATACTTACCAAGGTTTGCGTAGCAATTGGCTTTGTTGAAATGCGCAGATGCAAAAGCCTCATCGATGGCAATTGCGAACTCATAAGAATCTACTGCTTTTTCGAATAACTCGAAGTTACTGTAAGCAATTCCGAGGTTGAACCAACCCGCTTTGGAGAAGGGATATTTCTCTAAATATTTTTTCAGAAAATCAATAGCTTTTTCTGTTTGCTGGGTAATTTCAAAGCAGAAGGAAATCTCATAGAGGCAACTTTCATTTTCCGGGTTCTCTTCCAGTGCGTATGTAAGGTATTCAATTGCCCTGTCATATTTCCCGAGATTTTCATATTCAAATGCAATGTTGCTGAAGATCTCATCAATATCTTCTGAATCCTGAATAGCCATTGAATATTCCTCGATGGCTTTTTCAGATTTGTCTAATTGGCTGTAAAGATTTCCTTTCGTCATGTGGATTTCATGGTCGCTGAAATCCATATGATCCAAGTCTGAAAGTATTTTTAATGCTTTTTCAGAGTTCTCAGAGACCACGTAAAACTGGGCTTTTTTCAGCAGCAGAGTAAAATTGCCAGGATGTTGTTTTAGTGAAAACTGAATGCAGGTCTTTGCGTCTTTAATAGAATTCAGAACCAGGTAATAGTCTATTATCTCTTCAAATTCATCTACATCGAAGAAAAAATGTTCTTCATTCAGCAGCATCTTTTCATACCGCCGAATTAAAGAAACAGTTTCAGGATCAAGGTAGTCGAAATTCTCTTCCATGGTATATGTACGCGCAGAAACGCAGTTCTAACTATAGGATTACAAAGGTATAAAAAAAATCTCTAATATGATTCTCCCCTCTCTGCTTAATTTAAGTTTTTTTCAACAGTGCTGTCGTTTTGTTTAAAAATCTTAATTTTGTCAAAAACATTACTATGAGTCTGATCACAACCATTTCCGGAATACGCGGAACTATTGGAGGAGTGCCGGGAGAAGGATTAACTCCGGTTGACATCGTTAAGTTTTCGGCGGCTTATGCCATATTTATCAAAAAGCTGCAGCAGAATAAAAAGTTGAAGATTGTTATTGGCAGGGACGCAAGGATATCGGGGAAAATGGTCAGCGATCTGGTATCAGGAACACTGCAGGGCATGGGTTTAGATGTGCTCGATATAGGGCATACAACAACACCTACAACAGAACTTGCCGTCACGGAATCCAATTCCAACGGAGGAATCATTATCACAGCAAGCCATAATCCAAAACAATGGAATGCATTAAAATTGCTCAACGATAAAGGAGAATTTTTATCCGCACATGATGGAGAAGAAATTCTTCAGATCGCAGGTACCATGGATTTCAATTTTTCAACCATCAACCAGTTGGGATCTTATTCTTATGATGATTCTTACATTCAAAAGCATATTGAGAAAATCCTCCAGTTGCCTCTGGTTGATTCGGAAGCAATTACAAACGCCCGGTTCAGTATTGTTGTTGATGCTGTCAACTCTACCGGAGGGATTGCTGTTCCCATGCTATTGAAAGCATTAGGTGTGAACAAGGTGGATAGGATCAATTGCGAGCCTGATGGGAATTTTGCCCATAATCCTGAACCTCTGCCTGAACACCTTGCTGAAATCTGTGAACGTGTGATTAAAAACAAAGCAGACCTGGGCATCGTAGTGGATCCGGATGTTGACAGACTTGCCCTGATTAATGAAATGGGAGAACCATTCGGCGAGGAATACACGCTGGTTGCGGTGGCTGATTATGTGTTGCGCGCAAAACCCGGAAATACTGTGTCAAACCTTTCTTCTACGCAAGCGCTTAAAATTGTGACTGAAAAAGCCGGAGCAAATTATTTTGCTTCAGCAGTAGGGGAGGTGAATGTAGTGGAATTGATGAAGGAAAAGGATGCTGTTATTGGTGGCGAAGGTAACGGAGGAATTATTTTCCCTGAATTGCATTTTGGAAGAGATGCCTTAGTCGGGATCGCACTGTTCCTGACTCACCTTGCAAAATCCGGAAAGACATGTTCACGATTGAGAGACACATATCCTCCATTCTTTATTTCCAAGAATAAAATAGAGTTTTCGAAGGAAATGGATATTGACCTGATCCTGGAAGAGATCAAAAAGAAATATACGAAACATCCGATAACGACTATTGATGGTGTGAAGATTCATTTTAAGAACGAATGGGTACATCTTCGAAAATCCAACACCGAACATATTGTCCGTATTTATGCCGAAAGTGATCTCCTCGTTAAGGCTGAGAACCTTGCCAAAAAAATCATCAATGATTTTAAAGATATCCTGAATAATAATATTGTTGAATGACGAAAAAAAAGACCCGGAAAGTTGTAAAGTACAGAATGATTAAACTGAAACTTACAGTCCGCCAGAAAAAATCGCTGGAGAATTATTGTAAAAGCCGTGGCACAACTCCGCTTAAAATCATAAAAAAATCTATCCGGCCATTGTTGGAGAATTACGCCTCTGTGGTTCTTCCCAATAAACCTGTTTCTTTAAAACAACTGGAACTGTTTGAAAAGGAGTAAAAGGTTTTAGAATTTACGATTGACAAGATTTTCGAGTTACGATTGAATTTTGGGATCGACGATTGACGAGTGAAATTAATCAAAAATCGAAAAAAATATTCTAACCTGATTTATTCATGAAAATTCTCTCTGTGGCTCTCTGTGAAAGAAAATTACACTGAGGTTCACTGAGAAGACACTGAGAATCACAGAGAAAAAGACAAATACTAACATTTTGTGAATTAACCAGGCTAAACTCGTAAATCCTGGCAAAGTAAATTTTTTTTTAAGATTTCCTGGAAATGATGGACTCGTATGGAGTGCGGTTCAGAATGGATCTTCCCAGCGTTACCTCGTCAGTATATTCCAATTCATCACCAATAGAAACACCCCGCGCAATTGTTGTGATTTGTACCGGGAACCCATTCAATCGTTTAAAAAGATAAAAGTTGGTTGTATCACCTTCAATGGTAGTAGGTAATGCAAGCATTACTTCAGTAAAGTTTCCACCTGAAACCCGTAAGATGAGACGCTCAATTGTGAGATCTTGCGGGCCAACTCCTTCAATAGGAGAAATAATTCCTCCAAGAACATGGTAAACTCCGGTCATCTGACCTGTATTTTCAATGGCCATAACATCACGGACACTCTCTACGACACAGATGACGCCATTTTCCCTTTTTGAGTTAGCGCAGATTGGGCAGATTGTGGTATCTGATATATTATGACATCTTTCGCAAAACAGGATCTCCTTACGCATTTTAAGAATGGCGTTTCCAAAAGATTCCACTTCGGAAACCTCTTTTTTTAAGAGATAGAGCGCCAATCTTAACGCAGTTTTTCGTCCTACTCCGGGTAACCGTGAAAGCTCAATCACAGCATTTTCAAGTAATTTCGAAGGATATGTGTTCAAGATATTATTCAGGTTAAAATCAATTTGTAAATTTGCCGTTACAAAAGTACATTTTTCATCTTCCTGCTCATGAAGTGCCTTCACATTTTTATCATCGTTTGCCTTTTCGCAATTTCCACTTATTCACAGGATACCGTCAACCGTGTAAATTCAAATGGATTAAAAGAAGGATTCTGGAGAAAATTGGATTCATCAGGGAATAAATTATATGAAGGTCGGTTCAGAAATGGGATGCCTTCCGGCACTTTTCAATATTATTATCCTACCGGAAAAGTCAAAGCTGTTTCTGTATTTTCCGGAGGTGGCAGGCGATCAAAAACGATTACTTTTTTTGAATCCGGGAAGAAAATAGCCGAAGGCATTTATCTTGATGAAAAACGGGACAGCATCTGGCAGTTTTTCAGCGATTACGATGGTGCTTTATTATCTGAAGAATCATATAAAAATGGCAAAAAGGATGGCGTGTCAAAGGTGTTTTATCCCGGGAAAGGACTTGCCGAGATCATTAATTGGAAAGCCGGGGTCCGGGAGGGTTTATGGATTCAATATTATACAGACGGTACTTTAAAAATGCGGATTGCCAACCGGGATGGCAACAAAGAAGGCTTAATGGAGGTATTTTCCGAGACCGGAACCTTACTCATTTCCGGGAAATATGTGAATGGGGATCCCGATGGCATATGGTTAACATACGATGCAAAAGGGAATCTCCTGAAAAAAGAAGTATATAATAAAGGATCCCGGGTCAGTTCAGAAGAAATGAAAACCGAGAAATGAGAGAACCTCGACTTATCATGATTCCTGATTAGTTCCTGAATATCAGCGCGCCATTTTTTTCATCCACAATAATCTCCGAATCTTTATTGACTTTCCCTTCGAGAATCATTTTTGAAAGTTCGTTCAGGATGCTCTTTTGAATGACCCTTTTGATGGGGCGTGCGCCATATTGCGGATCAAAGCCGATTTCTGCAATGTGATCCAGAGCCTTTGGTGTTGCCGTCAGTTTAACATCATTTTTTTCAAGCATTTTGCTGATGATTTGAATTTGTAAAGCAACGACCTGTCTTATCTCAGACTTTGTCAGAGGCTGGAACATGATGATCTCGTCAATACGGTTAAGAAATTCCGGACGTATAGTCTTTTTCAGAATTTCGAAAACCTGTTCTCGTGTACGGTTCAGGACTTCTTCCCGGTTACGCTCATTCACCTTTTCCAGGTTTTCCTGGATTATCTGTGAACCGATATTGGAAGTCATGATGATGATGGTATTCTTGAAATCAATGGTTCGTCCTTTATTGTCTGTGAGACGCCCATCGTCCAGCACCTGAAGCAGAACGTTGAAAACATCAGGATGTGCCTTTTCAATCTCATCAAGCAGTACAACAGAATAGGGTCTTCTCCTGACAGCTTCCGTGAGCTGCCCGCTCTCATCATAGCCTACATATCCGGGAGGTGCGCCTATCAACCTTGAAACTGTATGTCTTTCCTGGTATTCCGACATGTCGATCCGTATCATGCTGTTCTCATTATTAAACAGAAATTCGGCCAGTGCTTTAGCCAATTCGGTTTTTCCTACTCCGGTAGTTCCAAGAAAGATAAAGGAACCAATAGGCCGTTTAACATCCTGCAGACCTGCACGACTTCTCCTGATAGCATCCGACACAGCAGCAATGGCATGGTCCTGCCCGACTACTCTCATGTGTAATTCAGTCTCGAGGTCGAGGAGTTTTTCCTTTTCACTCTGAAGCATCCGGTTTACAGGTATTCCAGTCCAGCGTGAAACAACCTCGGCAATTTCTTCTGCATCTACCTCTTCGTTCACCATTGCCGATACTTTCTGAAGAGAAGATAACTTGTTTTTCAGCAAGGTTATTGATCCTTCGGCTTCCGGGATGCGTCCATATCGGATCTCCGCTACTTTCCCAAGATCTCCGTTCCGGTTGGCCTGGTCTGCTTCGAATTTGAGATTCTCGATCTCAATTTTCCTGGCCTGGATTTGCTCGACGACCTCTTTTTCAGATTGCCACCGGATTTTCAAGTGGTCCCGCTCTTCGCTCATGTTAGCGATTTCCTCGTTCAACGATTTTAACCTGACTTCATCTTTCTCGCGTTTGATCGCTTCCCTCTCAATTTCCAGCTGACGGATTTTCCGCTCAATGATCTCCAGTTCTTCCGGGACAGAATTTATTTCCAGTCTGAGCTTTGAAGCGGCTTCGTCGATGAGGTCGATGGCTTTATCCGGCAGGAAACGGTCGGAAATATATCGCTGTGAAAGTTCAACCGCAGCAATGATAGCTTCATCTTTGATTCTTACATGATGATAAGTTTCATATTTCTCTTTTAATCCACGTAAAATTGATATTGCATTTAAAGTATCGGGTTCGTTGACGAGAACCGGTTGAAACCTTCGTTCGAGTGCTTTATCTTTCTCAAAATATTTCTGGTATTCTTTTAATGTTGTAGCACCAATTGCCCGTAATTCGCCCCGCGCCAATGCAGGTTTCAGGATATTGGCAGCATCCATCGCACCTTCGCTTGCACCTGCACCAACAAGTGTATGGATCTCATCTATGAAAAGAATAATCTCTCCGTCTGAAGAAATCACTTCCTTAATAACACTTTTCAGTCGTTCTTCAAATTCCCCTTTGTATTTCGCTCCTGCTATAAGGGCTCCCATATCAAGGGAATAAAGCTGCTTGGATTTCAGATTTTCCGGGATATCCCCATCGATGATACGGTGTGCAAGGCCTTCAGCAATGGCGGTCTTTCCTACACCCGGCTCACCAATAAGGATAGGATTGTTCTTGGTTCTCCTTGAAAGAATCTGTAAAACCCTTCTTATTTCCTCATCACGTCCGATAACCGGATCAAGTTTCCCGCTCCGTGCCAGATCATTCAGATTACGGGCATATTTATTCAGGGAATTATAGGTCTCTTCAGCCGTCTGAGAGTTTACAGACGAACCTTTACGAAGTTGTTTGATGGCGGTTTTCAGGTCTTTTTCTGAAACACCATTTTCCTTCAGCAACTTCGATGCTGTGTCGTTCATTGATAAAATACCAAGCAACAGATGTTCCAGAGATACAAATTCATCCTTGGATTCAGCAGCGAATTTTATGGCTTTCTGCATTGACTGGGAAGCATCATTCGACAAGAATTGCTGGCCCCCGCTTACTTTGGCATACGACAGGATAATTTTATCAAGCGCCTTTGTCAGTGTATCGAGATTGACATTCAGCTTTTTCAATAAATACGGAATCACATTTTCATCTACAGTTAACATACCCTTTAACAGATGAGAAGTTTCGATCGCCTGATTCTGGTTCACAGTGGCAATCTCCTGGGCTTTCTGAACAGCCTCCTGGGATTTGATGGTGAAATTTTCAAAATTCATATTGTTTCTCCTTTCACGTTTATTTCTGAGAGAAATAAAATTATTTATACAGCGACTTATGATTGGATGTCAAATATTTTGCCATAGTGAATATTTCACCTTAAAATGAATATCTGTCAGGAATTCAGCCCGAGACCAGCCGTTTTGACTGATTCCGAACAATGATAATAATAACTTTTTTTTCGCAGAGGTTGTCTCAAGAGTCTATTTTTACCGCGGAGAAAACATGAATTTGTTCTCAGCTCTTTGCGCCTCTGCGTCTACTATATAATTAATTGGAAAAGATTAATAACAAAGCATCTACAATTCTTCTGTTTACACTTGCGCTCGGGCCGCGCGGGCCTCGTCACCCCAACGCAGCTACGCCCAGCGCTATCTCTCTTCGTTTGATTCACGCCTTCGGCGTGACCGCACTGGTCAA
>CAIWTA010000128.1 GCA_903915465.1 uncultured Bacteroidales bacterium
TCAAAAACTGCGGACTGTTTGAGGAGCGCAGCGACGAGTTTCCGCAGTTTAGCGAATGACGAAGATTTTTAGTGAATTTCAAACAGCGGTGACTTTTCTTTGGTACTTTCTTTTGGTGGAAGCAAAAGAAAGTACAGTAAAAGAAAATAATTTTATTAAAAATTGAATTTGTCGTAATGAAATTTTTAAACAGTCTCTTAATCTTTTTGTTTCAACACTATAAAGTGCTGCTAAATTAAAATCTAACATAACTTTATAACCATGGAATTCGTAGATTAAAGTTTGATAATCAGCTTTAATTATTGCATTATTCATGATCCTTTCGTTTAAGACATCTTGACAGTTTGCCATTTGTCTCTTACATCACAGCATAGATTTTCCCCGGAAGACTCTGTACTACTCCTTCAAATTCAAGGTTTAAAAGTGCTGCAGAAACCACGCTCATCCGAAGTCCTGCCAGCAGACTTAGTTCGTCGATCCCCATCTTGCCGGTACCCGACAAGATATCGACCAAGATTAATTCCTCCGGAGTCATCTCAAGAAATATCTTGCGTTGTACCAGACCTGGTTTCATATCTTTCACATCCCACCCCAATATATACCGGATATCTTCCGGCGATTGTATCAGGGCGGCTTTGTTTGTCCGGATAAGAGAATTTGTTCCTTCAGAATAAGGGTCCCCGATTCTTCCGGGAACGGCAAATACATCTCTGTTATAGGAATTCGCAATCTCGGCAGTTATCAGCGCACCTCCCTTGTGTGCAGCTTCAATCACAACAACGGCATCACAAAGACCGGCAATGATCCGGTTTCGTTTTGGAAAATTCTCTCTATCCGGTTCCGTGTTACTTGGGAAATCGGTAACTAACCCTCCCTGATTGACCATCTTTTCAGCAAGTGATTTGTTTACAGAAGGATAGATTCTGTCAAGTCCGTGGCCCAACACTGCTGCTGTCAGCAAACCATTATCAAGCGCGATTTTGTGCGCACACGTATCGATACCATATGCCAATCCGCTAACGATAAAAATTTGCTGTTCTACCAGACCAGAGATCAACTTATTACAAATCTCTTTCCCATATTCTGTCGGGGTCCGCGTTCCGACAAAACCGATTACCTTAGGGTGGTTCAGGTTCCCTGTACCTTTGTAATACAGCACCAACGGACTGTCAAAGCAATTGGAAAGACGGTAAGGATATTCTTTGTCCAGGAAAGAAAAAACCTGGATTCTGTAACGTTCAATAAAAGCCATCTCTTTTTCTGCAAGGAGGAATATTTCCTTCCCTGACAGGGCCTCAAGCAATTTTTCGCCAACCCTGGGAATTTTCCGTAATAACTTTTTATTCTCTCTGAAAACGGCTTCAGCACTGCCGCAATAAGCAATAAGTTTTTTCCCGAATACATCCCCGATGCCAGGTACGAGGCTCAAAGCTATTTCATAAAAATTCATGGAATGAAAAATGATATATCCTGCCTTTATCGCCCGGAGAGTTAAAAAGTAATACTAAAAAGTTGAAATTATTTCCTATGCTTCCTCTTTCCAATCAATACCTTTGCAGAAATTCAATTGCATGTCGAATAGCCCGGCAGTCCTCGTTTGCCCGCTTGATTGGGGAATTGGCCACGCTACGCGTTGTGTACCTGTCATCCGGAAATTCATTGAAATTGGATATCGTGTGATCCTTGCTGCGGATGGAAGAGCACTTGATTTCCTGAAAATCGAATTCCCAGGATGTAAAACAATTCATTTTCCGGGTGTTAAAATCAACTACACAGCTAACCGCACTTTTGCCTGGAAAATATTTTTCCTTGCCCCTGTCCTGCTTTATGGAATTTTCAAAGAACATTTTCAGCTTAAAAAATTGATTCTATCGCAACGACCATCCGTTGTTTTTTCTGATAACCGTTATGGCCTCTGGAGTAAGGATGTCAAAAGCATCTTTATGACACACCAGTTAATGGTCATACCTCCGGGAGGCTTTCGGATATTCTCAGGATTGATCAATTCTATCCTTCATTTTTTTATCAGGAAATTCGATGAATGCTGGATTCCTGATAATGAAATTCAACAGGGCCTTGCCGGTCTCCTTTCGCATCCATTGAAAATTTCTTTCCCGGTTCATTATGTTGGTACCATATCACGATTTAGCGTGGATAAGAATAGCAGTATTTCAGTCTCTGAAAAGATTTTCGATTTTATGGTAATTCTTTCCGGACCCGAACCGCAGCGCACAGTGTTTGAAAGAATAATTTTTCAAAAAGTAAAGGGAAGTGGATTGAGCGGATTAATAGTCAGGGGGCGGACTGAAGAATCTGAAGAACGGGACTTAACAGAAAACATTCGTGTTTTCTCACATCTTGAAACGAAAAGAATGCAAGAGTTTATCCGGATATCCAAAATTGTTATTTGCAGACCGGGCTATTCCAGCTTAATGGATCTTGTTACCCTTGGAAAAAACGCTGTGCTGGTACCCACACCTGGCCAGACTGAACAGGAATACCTTGCCCGTTACCTGATGGAAAAGAAAATATTTTTTTCGATGGCACAATGGAACTTTGACCTGCTTTATGCGCTTGAAATGGCCCGGAATTTTTCAGGGATGGTAATGTCAAATGATTATCAATTATTGGATGAAAGAATAAAATCTCTTTTTAGTTCTGATCTTTCGGAGAAGAATCACCACTTAGGCACTGAGTAGTAAAAAAATTATACAGCAAGGGTCTCTGTATTCTTGTTCTTTCTTGAAAAAATTCCTTTTGAATAAAGAATTAAAATAATCCCGGCAATAACAAACGGAATACTTAGTAACTGACCGAGGTTCATTCCTGTTTTTATTTTCAAAGCATCTTCAAGTACCTGAACTTGAGGTTTCTTTACAAATTCAATAAAGAAACGGGCACCGAATACCAGAGAGAGAAACATCCCAAAAATAAATCCTGGGGCAGGTTTTCCATTTTTTTTATAATAATACCTCCATAGAAAAAGAAAAATTGCCAGATACGAAAGTCCTTCATAAAGCTGTGTCGGATGCCTTGCTCCTATCGTATCAGCCGGATCAAATGCACGGACAAATTGAAATCCCCAGGGAAGGGTTGTTGTATATCCGAAAATCTCAGAGTTCATGAGGTTGCCGGTCCGGATAAGAAGACCCGCCAGGGCGACTGTAATCACTACCCTGTCCATAACCCAAAGAAAAGGAAGTTTCTTTTTGTACGAAAAAAGCAAGATCGTGAGAACAATAGCGATACCTGCACCATGGCTTGCCAATCCACCTTCCCAAACCATGAAAATCCGCATTGGATGATGCAGATAGTAAGACGGTTCATAAAAAAGACAATGCCCGAGACGCGCTCCGACAACTGTTCCAATTACCATGTATGTAGTAAGCTCATCAAGGACTTTAATGGGGATTCCTTCCTTTCTGAAGATCTTAATCATGATCAGATAACCCAGGAAGAAACCGAAGGCAAAAAGCAGGCCGTACCAACGAACAGCGAAACTCCCAATCCTGACAATTTCCGGATCAACGTTCCAGGTAATATATAAAATATTCATGGGTAAATATCCAATGACTTAAATCCAGCGGGTTGCAGAAACATTTGGGGTTGTCTGATAAATATCTTTTTATTCTTTATTTACCAGACAACCCCCACCATGATTCATTATTGTGCAAATTTAAGTTTCGTTTGAAAGATATTGTCTAGTTTGGCAGCCAGTTTAGTCTGTTTATACTCTGTGGCAACCTGGTTCATCCTCCTGAGGATGCCCAGTCCTTGCTGGATATCCTGTTCAAAATATTCCTTCTGCTTACCTTTGAAAAGATAATAGTAATCCAGATTCTGACTGTAAACAATTGCAATCCGTTCCAAGATTTTATTGGCCTTTTCTATCTGGCCGGCTTTGTAATACATTTCAGCAAACGGAACGATGTACATGTCGTAAGGCACTTTTGATTCAGGAAACTTTTCTAAGTATAGATCCATCAGTTTCGTGGCTTCTTTGAGCTTACCTAAGTTGATAAAAGTTTGTGCTGTTCGCAGAATGTTTGTTTTTGGTCTTGCCAGGTTGTTGAGACTTTCCGGATCGATATACACGTGTGGATCGTTCAGGTTTCCCCAGGCACATTTATTCATCAAAATGTCAAGTGTTCCCTGTTCATCAACTCCACCCATCCCGTTGATATAATCTGCATTGCGACTTTTTACCGGCATAAACTTGTAGACCCACCCTTCAACCAGGCAGAAAGAATCAACATTCAGGCAATGTTGCACACTTCCGGGAGAAGCAAAATACAAAGGCCTTTTCCATTTGTTGCTTGCTACCACATCGAGAAGCATGACGTCATTCTTATAAAGCTGGTTGGATTTAATAGTCCAGAAAATGGTATCCACCATTTTACCTGCCAGGCGTTTCGGCACAATCCCGTAGTTAATACATGTGGCTGAATCCACTGCCAGTTTAACTTTTTTGGAAGGAAAAAACTTAATCTTGCTTCCATTCTGTAGAGTGAGAAAGGTCTGTGGGTCTTCACTCTTGATAAAATCTACAAGATCCTGAAGATTCACATATCCTTTGATCCCGATATCGTAGAATGGAATGATATCAGTTGTTCCCGGTTTGTATTGCTCAAGGGGAATTGTAAAAGGTAAAGGAGGCGAATCATAAGCCTTCTCAAACATCTGGTCAATATACCATGAGCCGGATGCCAGCATGAGATTGACTACCCTTACGTCAGTTCGGATTCCTTCAACTTCCTGATCGTACCATAAAGGAAACGTATCATTGTCTCCGTTCGTAAACAAAATCCCGTTCTTATCGCAGGAATTCAGGTAATTAGCTGCAAAATCCCTGCATGCATATTTTCCGGAACGATCGTGATCATCCCAGTTCTCTTTGGCCATATTGACCGGAACAACCAATAAACAAATCAGGAAAACAAGAATTATTGCCAGAAGGTCCTTTTTGATGTATTTTTTTACCAGCTCTATCAGATAAACAACACCAAGACCTATCCAGATACAAAATGCATAAGTAGAACCGCAGTAGGAATAATCCCGCTCACGTGGTTCAAATGGCTTCTGGTTGAGGTAGATGATAATTGCCAGACCTGTCATGACGAACAATAGTGTAACTACGATGGTCCCTCTCGACTCCTTTTTTGCCTGGAACAGAAAACCAATCAGTCCCAGCAGCAATGGCAGCATATAGTATTTATTCGTTCCGCGGTTCTTCATGCTGTCCGGCAGATTGGTCTGAGGATGCCCCAGATGCCAGTTATCAATAAATGGAATCCCACTGATCCAGTTTCCATCCTGGATACCTCCAAATCCCTGAACATCATTCTGTCGTCCTGCAAAATTCCACATGAAATACCGGAAGTACATAAATCCAATCTGGTAAGAAAAGAAAAACTTAAGATTCTCCCCAAAACTGTGCTTGATTATCGTTTCCTCCTTTTCATCATTATTGGTAATTGTAACAGGAACACCGTCGCCACCCCAGTTTTTATAAAATTCGGCAGAACCCTTTCGTTCTGCACTCCACATCCGGGGGAAAAATGTGCAAAAACGGGGATCAAATACAGGAATCGTTCCTTTTTTGTCGTCCAGAATAACGTATTTTCCAATTTTGTCATCCCGGCGGTAAAGCGGATTACCATCTTCATAATCCACCACAGGAGCATTGTAATACTGACCATAGAGAAGTGGCCAGGTTCCATATTGTTCACGGTTCAGCATAGCCACCAGGCTGATAATATCCTTTGGCGAATTTTCATTGATCGGGGTATCTGCATTCGAACGAATAACGAGCATAATAAATGTCGAATAGCCGATCAGAAGGAAAGTAAAACACAACAGGATTGTATTCACGAGTGGCTTCGTCATTTTCCTTGTATAATGCAATCCCCATGCAATAAGTCCTATCACAAAGACAAAATAAAAAATCGTTCCTGAGTTAAATGGAAGCCCTAATCCATTGACAAAGATTATCTCAACCTTACTGGCAAGCATCGGGATCCATGGAACTACAAAATACATGATAAATGAAAGCGCGACTATTGAGATAACAAGCGTCAATACCATTCCAACCTTAGTGGGTTTGTATCTTTTAAAATAAATGACAAATGCGAGTGCAGGGATGGTCAACAAGTTAAGCAGATGAACCCCGATTGCCAGGCCAATCATGAATGTAATGAAAATCAGCCATCGGTTGGAATGTTTTTCATCAGCATTTTCTTCCCACTTAAAAATGGCCCAGAAAACAATAGAAGTGAACATTGCCGACATCGCATAGACTTCTCCTTCCACGGCTGAGAACCAAAAAGAATCGGTAAATGTAAATGTGAGGGAACCAATTAAACCTGCTGCAAAGATTGTCCACATCTGACCAGGTGTGTTGACACCCTGCGGGGCAACAATTTTCCTTGCTAAGATTGTAATAATCCAGAACAGGAATAACACCGCAACTGCGCTGGTGATAGCAGACATTGCGTTAACCATCATCGCAACTTTCGCTGTATCACCGAAAGCAAATAATGTGAATATCCTTCCTATCATTTGCATTGTGGGAGTACCCGGCGGATGGCCAACCTGTAATTTGTAAGTAGTAGCAATAAATTCACCCGGATCCCACCAACTAACAGTAGGTTCTAAAGTAAGAAGAAATACAACAGAAGCAATGGCGAAAACGATAAAGCCAAGGATGTTGTTCAATTTCTGGTATTGTTTCATGTGTGATAAATTTGGAGGCACGAAAGTACAAAATTTGCAATTAGTTTAAAAAAAATCTACTTTTGCAAATCTGAGATCTGAGATCTGAGACCTTAAATTCACACCCAAACACACACTCAAACACACACCCACCTTGTCCCATGGTGTAAAGGCAGCACTAGAGTTTTTGGAGCTCTTGGCCCAGGTTCGAATCCTGGTGGGACAACAAGAATATGTTTACAAAATCCTGAATATTAAATTGTTCAGGATTTTTTGTTGTCATCAACTATATGGTTGTTCCTATTTTGTTCCTATTTCCCCTTTGAATTGAGAAATTAAAAAGCTGTAACTTTGAGTATTGTACAATCATTATAAAGCATTATAAAAATGGATAAATCAGAACTTACTGTTAGAACTGACATATTATAAATATTTTGTTATTGTTCCAATAATTGAGACTTGTTTCTTCATTAATTAATACCCCGCAATTTACTAAGAAATATTAAATCCTTCTTTATATGATTCTTGAGACAAAAATAATCGAGGTTCAATCATTTTCATTTGACCAGATTAAACATTGCTTTAATTTTATTAATATTGCGATAAATCAAACCCTATGAACCGCATCAAAGAAGTTTTGAAGGAGCAGGGAAGGACGCAGGTTTGGCTGGCAGCAAAGATCGGGAAGAGCCAAGGAACTGTGGCATTATACGTAAACAACAAGTTACAGCCCACGCTGGACACGTTGTTTAAAATTGCCGAGTACCTCGAAATCAACCCGAAAAAATTGCTTGTAAACTCACCAAGTGCTAAGAAAACCATAAAATAGATGGCTAAACAATCGAAATCCACTGCCAAAGCTGATATTCCCTTCGAAGATAAGTTATGGAACGCCGCCAATGAACTCCGTGGAGCGGTGGCTGAAAACCAATATAAAGATTATGTCCTTTCATTGCTGTTTGTCAAACATCTGTCAGAACGATTCGAACTTCGGTATGCAGAACTGAAACTACAGCTTAATGACTCGAAATCTGATTACTTCACAACCAGCCCAAAGGAAATCAGTTACGTCCTCGATGACCAGCTTGAATACCAGTCAAAAAACGTTTATAAACTTTCACGGGAAGCCACATGGTCATATCTGCTGGAAAATGCCAATCAGGATGACATCAAGGTTAAGGTGGATAATGCTTTCATTACCATTGATGAAATTCTTGCGGAAAGAGAACCTGACCACAAGGGTCTTTTGCCACCTATATTTGTTAAAAGCCAGTTAACGCCTGTTCAGGTGGCAGGATTAATAAATCTGTTTTCATCGGAAGAATTCTCAGAATCAAAACATCCAGAAACCGACTTGTACGGCAGGATTTATGAATATTACCTCGGCAGGTTTGCTATGGCTGAAGGCAGCGGTGGCGGACAATTCTTTACGCCCAGCAGTATCGTGCAATTGCTGGTGGCGATGATTGAACCCCTGAGCGGCAGGATTATGGATATTGCCATCGGCTCCGGCGGTATGATGGTGCAATCAGTGAAATTTATCAAAGCCCATAACGACAACCCGAACTATATGGTTTACGGGCAGGAACGGTATGAAGGCACCCTTCGGCTATGCAAAATGAACCTTCTGCTCCGTAATATGAATTTTTCAGTAAAGCTGGGTGATTCGCTGCTGGATGACAAATTCCCAGAAATCTCAGGCAAGAACGGAGCTGATTACTTGTTAATGAATCCACCATTTAACATTAAGCAATGGCATTCTGAAATGTTAGGGGATCGTGATCCCCGTTTATTCGGCACCCGTGAAACGTTTACTACTGATGGGAACGCCAACTATATGTGGTTCCAGACAATCTGGCACCACCTAAGCCCAAGAGGAACCGCTGGCGTGGTAATGGCAAACGGAGCGATGACCACAGGGAGTGCTGGGGAAAAGAATGTACGGGAGCATATGATTAATAACGGTATGGTTGATTGCATCGTTCAGCTTCCCGAAAGATTATTTCTGACAACCGGAATCCCAGCTTGTCTGTTCATCCTGAGTAAAAACCGTGACGGTAAGGACGGTCTGCACAGGGAACGAAAAAACGAGATTCTTTTTATTGATGCCCGCAAACTGGGTACAATGGTGACCAGAAAACTGCGTGCATTCAGTGAAGAAGATATCGAAAGGGTGGCAAATGCTTATCACCAGTGGCGTAATATGGGTGGAAACCATCAGGATATTGAAGGCTTCTGCAAAAGTGCTACGCTGGAAGAAGTTGCAGCACAAAAAAACATCTTGACGGCTGGAAGGTATGTTGGAAGTGAAGCGGAAGAGGATGATGGTATTCCGTTTGAAGAAAAGATGGCAACATTAACTGCCCAACTTGATGACCAGTTCAAACGAAGTAATGAGCTTCAGCACTTAATTCAACAGAATTTAAAAAGCCTGACCAATGGAAGGTAATTCCGACTATCTGAAGATATTGCAGGGGCTGAAAGAGAAGATAATTCAGACCAGACAACGGGTTTCACTCACTGCCAATGCACAGTTGCTTTCTCTTTACTGGGAAATTGGTAAGACAATTGCCGTTATGGAAAGCGAACAGGGCTGGGGTGCAAAAACAATCGAGAAATTATCCATTGACCTGAAAACGGATTTCCCCGAAATGAAGGGACTTTCCCCACGCAATCTCCGCTATATGCGTGATTTTTCCAACGCCTATCCTCAATTTACTCTTTCAGCATCGTCTGTGGAATTATTGCAGCAACCTGCTGCAAAAACACAAAAGACTGACAAACAGACTGGTATAATTTTGCAGCAACCTGCTGCAAAATTGGATGCAACATCCATCACGAACTTGGAACTGGCACAAATACCGTGGTCAGATCATCAGGTATTACTGGATAAGGTGAAAGATGCTGAAGCACGTGCTTTTTATATCCAGCAAATCATCAAAAACGGTTGGAGTCGTAATGTTCTCGTTCAACAAATCTCAGGGAAGCTATTCCAGCGGCAGGGCAAGGCATTAAGCAATTTTGAACTCACGCTTCCCAATCCACAATCCGACCTTGCAACAGAGACGCTGAAAAACCCCTATCTCTTCGATTTCCTGAATCTGGATGCAGAAGCCAAGGAACGTGAAGTGGAAGCAGCATTGATTCAGCACATCCGTAGATTTTTGCTGGAGCTGGGCAGGGGCTTTGCTTATGTTGGAAACCAGTTCAACTTGAATGTGGCGGGTGATGACTTTTTCACCGACTTGCTTTTCTTTAACTTTCATATGAACTGCTTTGTTGTTTTTGAGCTGAAGGTGGGCGATTTCCAGCCTGAATTCGCTGGGAAGCTGAATTTTTATATCAACTGCATTGATGAACAAATCAAAGGCAAAGAGCACAATCCTACCATTGGTGTATTGCTCTGTAAAACGCCCAATCAAACGGTAATCAAATACTCACTGAAAAGTATTGGCACACCCATTGGCGTTGCCGATTATGAACTGCGGAAAACCTTGCCAAAGAAACTGGCGAAGCAGATGCCAACCATCGAGGAACTGGAAGAACAAATGAAAACGGTAAACAACGAATAGATGGAAGGATGGATGACCTATAAAATAGGCGAAGTTGCTGATATCAATAAAGAATCGATGTCTAACGGATATCCTTATGAACGAATAAATTACTTAGATACTTCTTCCGTTACAGACAATGTTTTTAATGAGCCTGTTAACTTAAGCGTTGAAGAAGCTCCGAGTAGAGCAAAACGAATTGTGAAATCGGATTCGATAGTTTATTCGACAGTAAGACCGAATCTAAGACATTATGGATATATCGCAAAGGCACCAAATAATTTAATTGCTTCCACAGGTTTTGCGGTAATTTCAGGAAAGGCATTAGCTATTACTCGATTTCTTTTCTTCTGGTTAAGGCAGGAATATATCATCAATTATCTTACAGCCCTTGCTGAGGCTCAAACAACGACATATCCAGCTATAAACCCATCAGAGA
>CAIWTA010000129.1 GCA_903915465.1 uncultured Bacteroidales bacterium
CATACATAAACTTACCTGTCCGATTGGGCAACCGGTACAGACCCTGGTGGAACTGGCAGTTATCTCGCTGCAGGTTACGCCTAGACCAACCTGGACTATAGCATTATTATCAGAGCCAAAACATCCTTTAGAGTCCGTGACTGTCAGCGTAAAAGTGGTAGTATTAAATAACGTTAAGCTTGGTGGATTCAGCAGTGTGGATGTGTATCCACCGGGTGACGAGGTCCATAAACAAGTATAGGGTGGGGTTCCCCCGGTTACACTACCCATCAGTGTTGTTGTTCCTCCCGGGAATATCGTAGTAGGGCTGGCACCGGCAGAAGCAACCGGATTGGGATTAACAATGATGATCATTACATCGCTGATATCATCTGAACAAGCAGCTTCCGGCGCAGGTTTTACGACCCTCCTGTAATGGGTAGTTACATTGAGGATGGGAGGCTGGTAATTCTGATTAGTTCCAGCGGGGGCGGGGATTGGAACAAATGAAGCAAACAGCGAAACGGCTGATTCCCATTGATAAGTAAAATTGCCGCAGGCTCCCGAGGGTAAAGAAGCGTTGATCACAGGCGGTTGAAAACCGGCACAAATCTCGCTTGGATTCGGGCTGGCAATAGAATTGCCGCTAATGGGGTCGCAAAGTGTTACCGTTATAGGCGTTGAATTGTCAAAGCATGGTCCAGAAATGGCTACACGACGGTACGAGGTCGTTTCAGTAAGTGCAGGTGGCTGATAATCCTGGGTTGTAACCGGACCAGGAATGTCAATCCAGTTAGAACCTGTACTTGCATTGTTGTATTGCCAGACATAACCGATGGTTCCGTTCCCTCCAATAGCCGGGGTTGCTGTGATCAGGTCGGGTTGCATGCCGGTGCATTTTCGTTGATCACCGGAAAGAATGTGATTATTCTGAATAGACGGAATATGTGTCAGTTGAATAACATTTGATATCTCTTCACAAGTTCCAATATCATGTACACGTCGTCTGTACTGGGTTGTTACACACACTGCATTGGTAATCACATAGTCTTTACCAGATCCGCCAATTGGAATAGGAGTCCAGCCTGATCCGGTATTCATTTCCCAAACATAGATATACGAACCGCTGCCTCCCGAAGGCAAAGAACCGGTTAAAGTTACAGGTGGCGTTATACAACCGCAAAATTCCGTAAAGGGTGCTGAGATACCAACATTTGAGAGAAAATTGGTGATATGAACAATCTGAGTTGCTGTTGCCTGACCACAGGCGTTTAGGATTGTTACGTAGATAGAATAGTCTCCGTAAGTTGGGAAATTCAGTACCGGACAGTCAGAAGAGGCAGTTGTACCACTCTGAAAAGTAACCCCCACTGGAACGATCCATAGCAATGCAACATTGGTAGGATCGCAGTTAAGATTGTATGCAGCGCAGACTGTTCGGTTACCAGGACCGCAATAGTAGATGTCATCAGATGAGGACTGAACTGCAGGAGGCTGGCATACAAGAATCGGAGTAAGTTGTTTTATATCAGAACCGCAGGCATTTGTAACCGTCAATTCAAGCTTATAAGTGCCCGTCAAAATAAACTGGAACCAAGGAGCAGGCCAGGTGTCATCTCCTAAATGGCCAGGTGTGATAATTGAATATCCGGCAGGAGGAATAGTGGTACCTGATGCATCAACAACACGCCATTTATACTGTGGTATTCCCAACCCCCCGACATCGCTAAGGTCGGTCACTTTAACAACCAAAGGTGAGCATATGTTAGTTGGATTATAATCTGTGGTAAAATTGGCAGATGGAGGAGTCTGAATGTAAATCAGTTTTGTTATTGTTACCGCAGTTAAATTGGGTGTGGTAGCGGTTGGCCCGGTCCAGGTAGTCAGGGTTATTGTATAGGTTGTTCCTGCTGCAGAGAAGGTGTGTGTTGGATTCTGTAAAGCGGAAGTAGGAGAACCGTCCCCAAAATTCCACAAATAATGTAAATCACTAGAATAACTTGTTCCATTTGGATATACATAGAATCCTGGTGTCGTAGCATTGGAGAACGTCACTGTGTTACAACCAAAAAGGTGGGTCGGGTCAGTATCTCCAAACCACCATCCATAACCGGCGCCAGGGCTGCCCCCGGTGTTAACACCAAACCCTCCATTGGTAGGACAGGAAACAATTATTGGGCAGATCATTGATGCAGAGGTAGCGCACGGATTAGTTGCAGTGTATAAAATCCTGTACCCATATTGAAACGGCGATGATGGATAACATTGAATTGGAGTAGGAGGATAAGGAGGAATAGAACATCCATAAGTATGTATGATGTTTGTGCCAAGTGGAGGAAGAGTAGCCTGAGTATAACTTTCAGAAGTGCCATCCCCCCAATCTACCAAATATGTAGTGCCGGGTGTATTATTATAAGTTGTGGGATCTATCGGAATATTAACATCAAAAGGTGCTACACCATAATTAAACCCCAAACCTTCTATTCCCCCTTGAGGAACATTGCCAACATAAGCAGAATACGTCCTGGTATTGTTACACCCATTCTGTCCAGTTACACTATAATTTATTGTTGAGGTTCCAAGGCAGTTATATGAAACAGGAATAGGATTATTAAACGTTGGATTGGTATAAGTTGTGGGATTTGAGCATGTCCCAAATGTAATATTGTACCATGTATTCGTTGCTTGCGTAGATGAACCATTACTGAATTCAAAATAACCAGTTGGATTGCCATTAGATGCGCTACAATATGAAAAAGTCCTGGTACCTGGTGGATTTGAATTCTCATTTAAGGTTGCATCCGGCTTGTCTGTTATGGTGATTGCAGGACTGGTATGAGTACTGCTGCACCCATTATTGTCAGTTACTGTTAGAGTGACCGTGAAATCATGCGTGCCGTTTCCCAAAGCATTAAAAAGATGAGATGGAATTTTTTTCGTTGACTTATTTGAATCACTACCGGAAGTAGGATCCCCAAAATCCCATAACCATCCTACAATTGAACCACCCTGCATGTTTGAAAAAGAAGCATCTGTAAATTGTATTGGTGTACTGGCACAGGTCGTTGCCGTATTCGATGGGTAGGTAAAATTAGCTGTTGGCGGAGTGCATGCTATTACAGATACATTATTCGAATTTACGGAACAGTTATCAGACACTTTGGTTGCAACCACATAATAAGTTCCTGAAGTTAGATAATATCCAAAAGAAATAGCAGAACCGCCTGGCAAAGCTACTGACTGAGAACCTCCTCCAAGCATAAAGAGTTCATAAGTTACTCCTGTTTGAGAATTGTTCAGTTTGATTTCAACTCCTGTTGCCCCGGTTGAAGTGCAATACTTTCCATTATCGGGAACGGTCACCAATACCGGTGTTGTTGGGATTGGATCTGCAACAACAACAATCTGATTCGTTGCGGGAAATGTATAATAATAATTTCCTGCCTGATAATGATTTATGAAATTAACTGTCGCTCCATTCCCAACGACTTGTTCCAGGCTAGTCCCCGCGCCAAATAGTTTCAGCGTATAAACTTGCGATGAAACAGAATTTTCAATCGAGAACAGTACGCCCTGAGAACCGGCACAATAATGGCCGTTGGCAGGATTTGTAACAAGGGTCTGGGCTGATAATTTATAGCTACTGACACCAATTGCAAAAATGATTAATAAAACGGGTAGAAATCTTTTCATTTTCCGGAGTATTTAACGCTGATAGATATAATGATTAGTCTGGTCTAAAAAGCCAAAAGCACCTCACCCTAAGGGACTGACTAAAAAGTTGTTTTTATTTTCTCGCAGAGTGCCCCACCTCAAGGAAATTATAGGAACTTCAAAAATAATAACTTTTTGGTCAATTGTACTTTCTTTTGCTTCCAC
>CAIWTA010000130.1 GCA_903915465.1 uncultured Bacteroidales bacterium
AGGCTCGCTGATGAATCGCAGAGTTTCTCAGAATATTTTTTATATGATTTTTAACTCTGCGTATCTTAGCGTAAAACTTTGCGAAACTCTGCGTGACATTTTGTTATTTTACTTTTTAGTCACCCCCTATGACGGTACTATCTCTCCACTTCCTCTCGCGGGATTCAGCCCGATCTATGCCCGGAATTGTTTTTTTACTCAAAATTGTATCACCTTTCCGAATTTATCCGATTAAGATAAAATTCATAGCTATGTCATATACAAAAATCTGGATACATGCTGTATGGGCAACAAAAAACCACCAGCAGTTTTTAGTAAATCAAATTCGTCAAGAGATTTTTTCCCATATTAAAGAGAATGCCAAAACCAAAGGAATTGAAATTAATTTCATAAATGGTTTTACCGATCATATTCACTGTCTTATACAATTAACAGGCGAACAAAGCACCAGTAAAGTGATACTGATGATCAAGGGGGAGTCTTCGCGATGGATCAACCGTAACAAAATCACGAACAATAAATTCGAATGGGCGGATGAATACTTTGCTGGTTCCGTTGGTGAATCTGGTATTGGGCGGGTAAGGGATTATATCAGAAACCAGGAACTGCACCATGTTAAACGGACTTTTGCTGATGAATATGCTGAGTTCCTGGAGAAGTATGGGCTGAAGCCCATGAGCAGGGAAGAGGGGGGCGAGGAAACCCAAGACTAAAGTCTAGGGATATCTGATCTGTTTCCAGATATGACAGTAAAGATGGTAAACGATTTCCCCCATATGGGCGTGAGAAAATTAAAGAAAAGCTTATGAGAAGATTGGTATTGAATGTCCTCCTGAATTATAATCGCTGCAGAATCCTTTTCGTGGCGCCTTTTTTTTCGGCAACATAATTCATACAGATCCCGGCACATTGCTGACAATAACCAGGATCACCGAAAAACCTGTGAAAGGCAGCTTCATATTCATTCCTGGTGCTGATGCTGATTGCCCCACCCAGGTTGACAAGATCACGCGCTTCCCTGAACTTTGAAAACTTCGGACCGAAGATAACCGGAACACCAAAAGCGGCGGCCTCCAGGATATTATGGATGCCTGAACCAAAGCCTCCGCCAATGTATGCGACAGTTGCGTATTTATAGAGGTAAGCAAGTATGCCAATGGAGTCTATGACAAGAATATCATAAGAAGAACCATCTTTCCCGGCAGCCTCGGAATATCGAAGGATATTTCCGCCAATTGCTGAAACCAGCGCAGTAATTCTCTCTGAATCCACTTCATGCGGGGCAATAATGAACTTTATTTTTTCGCCTTCTTCTTTGCATAGAGGTAGAAGAATACTCTCGTCTTCCGGCCAGGTACTGCCTGCCAAAATTACTTTTGAATCCTTGCAGAATTGCTGTATCAAAGGAAATTCTCCGTCCTGGCTGGCAATGGCGAAAACCCTGTCGAACCGGGTGTCGCCGGATATAGATTCTCTTTCAATTCCGATTGATCTTAATAATGTTTCCGATTCCTCATCCTGTAAAAAAAACCAGGTGATCTTTCTCAACCGCTTCCTGAACCAGCCGCCATACCAGCCAAAAAATTGCTGTCCTTTGCGAAAGATAGCAGAAACAATATAAACCGGAATATTCCGTGATGTGAGTTCGTCAAGATAATTGAACCAGTATTCATATTTGATAAAGAAAACCAGATCAGGATCTACGAGATCGAGAAATTTCCTTGCATTTGCTTTCGTATCAGATGGAAGATAAAAAACCCAGTCAGCCTGCCCATACTTATGCCGGATCTCATAACCGGAAGGAGAAAAAAAAGTCAGAAATATTTTGTGATCCGGATACTTCTCTCTGAAAGCTTCGAGGACCGGCCGTCCCTGCTCAAATTCCCCGAGGGAAGCACAATGAAACCAGGCGATCTTCTTTTTCTTTCCATCTTTCTTTACAGCCTCTTCAATTTGCCGGAAGATATTCGTCCTTCCTGCAATCCATTTCCTTGCTTTAGGGTTGAAAAGCGTGGCAATCCTTATTGAAAGAATGTAAAGTTGAATAAATATGGAATAAACCAACGACATTCCTAAAACTATTAAAATTTACGACTGACGCGATTTACGAGTTTCGATTTCAAAAAACAAATCAGTTATCAATTATAAGCCAACTCCGAAAAGTATGTATCCATGAAAAGTGTTGGGCTAAAACCCTATATTTTAGCGATTTGCCCAAGGGACTGACTAAAAAGTTGTTTTTATTTTCTCGCAGAGTGCCCCACCTCAAGGAAATTATAGGAACTTCAAAAATAATAACTTTTTGGTCAATTGTACTTTCTTTTGCTTCCACCAAAAGAAAGTACCAAAGAAAAGTC
>CAIWTA010000131.1 GCA_903915465.1 uncultured Bacteroidales bacterium
AATTCATCTGTGAGAAGGCTCACTCACTTTCCTTGAATCAATGCCTGAGTTGCGTTCCAGTCCCATAAAAAAAGATGAAACCCTTTTCCTCCCGCTTATTGAAAATCTATAATTTTGCATTGTTTTAATTTTTTCAGTCTTCTTCACTATACCAATCTGCTATGTACAAGATCAAAACTCATCCGATTATCGAGATCACGGAAACCGAAAAAATTAAATTCCTTTTTGAAGGAACTGAAGTTGTTGGAGAAAAAGGATTTACAATTGCTGCAGCTTTGCACCAGGCCGGCCATCCTGTGCACAGCCACAGCCTGACCAATCGTGAAAGAAGCCTTGAATGTGGCATTGGAAAATGCGGAGCATGCGAAATGTTAGTCGATGGGCAAATCAAACGGATTTGCATAACCACAGTGGATGATATCAAAGAGGTGAAGGAAATCCCCCACGATTATACGCCATACCGAATCAAAGTCCAGAAAGAAACGCCCATCAATGTCTATAAAACCAGTGTTGTCATTATCGGTGCTGGTCCTGCCGGACTGGCTGCCAGAGAAGAGCTTAATAAACATCAGATCTCAAATATCGTAATAGATAACAACGATAAAATTGGCGGTCAGTTCCTCATGCAAACTCACCAGTTTTTCTTCTTTGAAAAAGAACAAAAATTTGGTGGAATGCGTGGTTTTGATATCGCCAAAACTTTAGCAGGGAATAATCCTGCAGGCATTTTTCTGCATTCAACGGTTTGGGATATCCTTGAGGGCGGCAGGATTGCAGTGAAAAATATCCGTACTAACGAAATCTATTTCGTGGATGCTGAATATATGATCGTGGCTACCGGTGCGGTTCCTTTTATGCCAACTTTTGAAAACGATGATTTACCGGGAGTTTATACGGCGGCTGTTGTTCAGAAGATGATGAACAGCGAGCTTACTTTATTGGGGAAAAATATTCTCACAGTAGGAGCCGGCAATATCGGTTACCTCACTTCTTACCAGTTGATGCAGGCCGGTGCAACGGTGAAAGCGATCATCGAAGCACAACCATTCGAAGGTGGTTTTCCGGTTCAGGCCAACCGCGTTCGCAGGCTGGGAATTCCGGTGATGACCTCACATATCTTGCTGAAAGCCCTTCCCAATGAGAAGCATGACGGAATTATCGGAGCAGTCGTTGCAGAATGTAAGGATTTTAAAGCCATTCCCGGAACAGAGAAAGTGATTGATGGAATTGACGCCATCAACATTTGTACCGGTCTTGTCTCTGACGACCAACTGATGATCAAAGGATTTGAAATCTTCGGAAGAAAATGCTTCGGGGCAGGCGATTCCCTTCGCATCGGAGAAGGTACCAGCGCAGTAGTACGTGGAAAACAGGTCGCTTTTGAGATCCTTCAGGAAATGGGAGAACAGTTTAATTATGATGAATACCTTGAAATTTCCAAAGAATATATCGATTCACAGCAGCATCCGTTGAAAATTATCGATGGACCTGACATGCCAAAACCTGACCGGATGCAGGAAAAAGGCTTTGTTCTGATCGATTGCCTTTACGGATTTGCATGTAACCCTTGTGCTTTTGCATGTCCCAACGGAGCCATAACAAAATCCTCCACCAGTACAGTCCCGCTGATTAATTTTGAAAAATGTACCGGCTGCATGGATTGTGTTTACCAATGTCCTGGCCTGGCTATTTTCGGATACACGCTGAAAAAAGACTGGCTTTTTATGCCAATCGAGTACGATGTCAGAGAAGGATCAGAATGTTTCCTTGTGGATAATTTTGGGAATAAACTAGGGGAAGGAATCGTTGAGAAAATACTTAAAAAACCCAATAAAACCAACATCGCCAGGGTAAAATCCAGGGATGTTCATGGGGAAGCTTTGACAGAAGTCAGGGGATTCATCAGAAAAGAAAATTTTCCATCTCCTATCGCATTCAAACCTTATCATTACGAAAGTCAGGTGCCAACATATGTTTGTCATTGCGATGATGTAACCCTGAATGAGATTCT
>CAIWTA010000132.1 GCA_903915465.1 uncultured Bacteroidales bacterium
AGAAATGTTGGACCAACTTCTGAATCAATAAGGAAATGTTCCCCGAAAACTCTTGAAGAATGGCGTGAATACTATTTCAATAATGTTAAGTCCAAAGAACATATCGAAGATTTAGGGAAGAAACTATACGTAAAAATAACTGAAGTAGTTCAGTCAGAAGTTGCCGATGTAACTGAGCAAGACTGTATTGACTATATGTTACAACTTGTAATTGATAGGACATTTGACGGATATATGACGGAAATACAAACTATTTACGGTCAGTTACAAAAAGTATTGAATATTCCTATTCAGCCAGCCCCTGATGAGTGGGATAGATTATTTAATGTTGATTTTTTTATACAAATTGGAGAAAAATACATTGGACTTCAAATTAAACCGGTAAACAGTGGTATACAATTGCCTGAAATTTTTAAAGAATACGGTTTGCAGGCTGAAACACATAAAAAATTTACTGAAGTATTTGGTGGCAAGGTCTTTTATTTGTTTTCAGCAAAAATTGGTGATAAAAAAGAAATCCAAAACAAAGAAGTAATTGACGAAATTAGACAAGAAATAGACCATCTATCAACCTAAAAGAAGCCACGTACTCAGTGAGAACCCTTTATTTGTATCTTTGAAGCCTGAAAAATTAGCTTATGCCATTACGTTGTGGGATCATCGGACTTGCCAGTTCAGGAAAAACTACATTATTCAACTGCATTTCAAATACTAAAGCGGAAATTCACAAAGCAGCATTTTCCGGTTCAAAATCTAACCTTGGAGTTATGAATGTCCCTGATTCCAGGCTGGAAGAGATCGACAAATTCATTCATGCGGCAAAGATCGTTACTACTACTATCGAAATGGTTGATATTCCGGGATTATCAAAAGGTGGAAGCCATTCCGACGGAAATAAATTTCTGTCCGATATCCGTAACGTGGATGCACTTATTCATGTCATCCGTTGTTTTGAAGACCCTTTACAGCCACATATTGAGGGATCGGTAAATCCGGTCAGAGACAAAGAGATTGTTGACCTTGAATTGCAGATCCGTGACCTGGAATCTGTGGAGAAGAAAATCTCGAAAACGGAAAAGATGATCAAAGCAGGAGATAAAGAAGCGAAACATCAATTGGATGTGCTTACCCATTTCAAGGATCATCTTGAATCTTTCAAATCAGCCAGAACAGCTCCTGTTCATAAAGACGATAAAAAATACATTGAAGATCTTTTCCTGTTATCGGATAAACCGGTCATGTATGTTTGTAATGTAGACGATAACTCCGCCAAATCAGGGAACGACCATTCCAGGAAATTCCTGGAGTCAATAAAGGATGAAGAGGCTGAAGTTCTTATCGTAGCCGGAAAATTAGAATCTGAAATCGTTGAACTTGAAAATAATGAAGATCGTATTGCTTTCTTGACCGATGCAGGATTAACAGAACCAGGGGTGAACCGAGTTGTTCGCTCTGCTTTCCATCTTCTTGATCTGCAAATATTTTTTACTGCAGGTCCGAAAGAAATCAGAGCATGGACGATCAGGAAAGGAATGACAGCCCCTCAGGCCTCAGGTGTCATCCACAGCGATCTTGAACGCGGTTTTATTCGCGCAGAAGTAATGAAGTATGAAGATTTTATTAAGGCAGGATCAGAACATGCCTGCCGCGAAACCGGAAAACTTTTAATTGAAGGGAAAAACTACATTGTTAAGGATGGAGATATTCTGCATATACGGTTTAATGTTTAAATGATTTGTTGATCATAGCGAATTATCTGATGTCTATGATTTACTAATGCCAAGATTTCCGATTGACGATTGAATTGAACGATTTACGATTTCAGATTTATTCCACAAACTTGATATAAATTCGTTCAAAAATCGAAAATGGTTAATCGTTGATAAAATCTAAACTCGTAAATCATGTCAATCGTAAATAATAATTGATGTCCTTGAAGGTTGAAGATATTCTTAAAAAAGACCAATTCTCAAAAGAAGACCTGGTTACTTTACTTTCTGCGAATAAAGAAGATTGCCAGCTCATCTTTGAAAAGGGCAAAAATGTGAAAGCGGAGTTCGTCGGTCGTAAAGTCTATTTTCGTGGATTGATCGAATATTCCAATTATTGTTCAAAGAATTGCTTCTATTGCGGAATCAGGGCAGGAAACAGCCGGTATGCGCGGTATCAGATGCCGGATGAAGAAGTGCTGGAAGCTGCTCGATTTGCCCTCGACAACAATTTTGCTTCCATCGTAATTCAATCCGGCGAAAGAAGTGATTCCAAATTTGTTTCAACCATAGAAAAACTGCTGAAAGATATTCAGCAACTGTCGCAAGGGAAACTACACGTTACCCTCTCGCTCGGAGAGCAGTCGGAAGAAACCTATCTCCGCTGGTTTGAAGCAGGGGCACACAGGTATCTTTTGCGCATCGAAGTATCAAATCCTGATCTGTATAAAAAACTCCATCCAAACGATCATCATCACGATTATAATGAACGGTTGAATGCGCTACATCTGCTTAATAAAACAGGATTCCAGGTAGGAACCGGAGTTATGATCGGTCTTCCTTTTCAAACACTTTCTGACCTTGCTGATGATCTTATCTTCTTCAGGAATCTGGATATTGATATGGCAGGAATGGGACCTTATATCGAGCATGAAGACACTCCGCTTTTCCAGTACCGGCATGAATTGTTACCGCTCCGCGAACGTTTTACACTCTCTCTCAAGATGGTCGCCGTCCTGCGGATTATTATGAAAGACATCAACATTGCCGCCACGACAGCCATGCAAACCATCGATCCGCAAGGACGTGAAAAAGCCTTGCTCGTAGGAGCCAATGTCATCATGCCAAACCTTACACCTGTGAAATACCGCCAGAGCTATTTACTCTACGAAAACAAACCCTGCCTGGATGAAGAAGCTGAAGAATGTAAAAGTTGTCTCGAAACCCGTATTTTCCTTGCAGGAGATAAAATCGGATACGGAGAATGGGGAGATTCGAAACATTTTAAGGCGAGGCATAAGGAATAAAGAAGTTGATGAGCTGTTGAGTTGATGAGTTTGTGAGAAGAAAGACAGGATTAAGGAAATTGGAAACTCATCACCTCATCACCTCATCAACTCACCAACTCATCAACTCATCAACCTATCAACTATGCTTAAAACCATCTTCGAAAACGTCGAGATCCTTGATGCCGGGTCTGAAGGGAAAGCAATTGCCCGGGTGAATGAAAGAGTGATCTTCGTTCCATTTGTCGTTCCGGGTGACGTTCTAGATCTCATGATTATCCGAAAAAGAAAAAACTACCTTGAGGGCAAAGCGTTAAAGATTCATAAATATTCCGACAAACGCCAGGAGCCATTTTGTGAACATTTCGGAACATGCGGAGGTTGTCGCTGGCAGAATATCAAATACCAGGATCAGCTTTATTACAAACAAAAGCAGGTAGCAGATAATATTCAACGCATCGGCAAAATTGAAAATGCTGACATTCTGCCTATTTTGCCTTCACAGAACAGCGTCTTTTACCGGAATAAACTCGAGTACACTTTTTCTAACCGCCGCTGGATGGTAGATGGAAAAGTTGAAAAAGAGCAATCGCAGGAAGATTTTAATGCACTCGGATTTCATCTGCCACAGATGTTCGACCGTGTGCTCGACATTAACAAATGCTGGCTCCAGGCAGATCCGTCAAATGCTATCAGACTGGAAACAAAGAGATATGCTCAGGAAAAAGACCTTTCATTTTATGATGTGAGGAAATGGACAGGTTTTTTACGGAACCTCCTTATCCGAAGTACCGGCACTGGTGACCTGATGGTCATCGTAGTCTTCCGCACATATGACGAAGATTTAATCCATGGGTTGCTTGATCACCTGTTGAAAACATTTCCTCAGATCACTTCAATGTATTATGTGATCAATGGCAAAAAGAATGACGTGATCACCGATCTTCCGTGCAAGTTATATGCGGCAGAATCCTATATCACTGAAAAAATGCTTTCCTTCAAGGGTGATAAAAATATTGCATTTCGCATCGGTCCATTGTCTTTCTTCCAAACAAATTCAAGCCAGGCATCAGTATTGTTTAGAACAGCGGGTGAATTTGCGGAGTTTCATGGAGATGAAACCGTATATGATCTGTACACAGGAATAGGCAGCATCGCTAATTTCATCGCGTCTTCCGTTGGCCGGGTAATCGGGATTGAATCAATTCCATCAGCCATTGATGATGCCAAAGAGAATGCGCAGCGCAATGGAATTTCCAACACCCGATTTTATGCCGGGGAAGCAGAAAAGATCCTGCATGCAGATTTCTTTCATGAGCATGGAAACCCGGATGTAATCATTACAGATCCTCCCCGTTCAGGGATGCATGAAAAAGTTGTAAGAGTTATCCTTGAGGCAGCACCGGAAAAGGTTATTTATATCAGTTGCAATCCGGCTACGCAGGCGAGGGATATCAGCCTGATGAAAGATGTTTATCACCTTGAAAAATGCCAGCCTGTCGACATGTTCCCACATACCCAGCATGTTGAAAATATAGCATTGCTGAAAAAGAAAGTCTAAAGTAACCGTGGAAGTTCCGGGATGAGTTTCATAATAAACTCCGGGTCCACATTTTGGGCTTCAAGAATGTGATCAGCCTGAAGATAAAATGGTTCACGTTCATCAAGGTGTTTCCTGACCATTGTTTCCATTTCCCCCGGTTCAACTTTTTCCAATAACGGTCTCTTTCTTTTGACATTCATTAACCGTTCGGCAAGTATTCTGGCACTTACCCGGAGATAGATGCTGACGCCATTTATTTTCATGAATTCCATATTCCTGAAAAAGCATGGAGTTCCTCCACCCGTGGAAACCATTGCATTTGGCTGTGATTCTGTCTCCAGCAGGAGTTCTTGTTCAAGTTGCCGGAAACTGATCTCATCATATTTCTTAAAGAAATCATTAACACTGATCCGGTATCTTTCTTCAAAAATGTCATCCAGGTCAATACTTGGATAACCTGTAAGTTCAGACAGCTCCTTACCAAGACGGGATTTCCCTGAAGCCATATACCCGACAAGAAATATTTTCATAAATTTCAATTTTTCCTTAAGAAACCATTTAACCTGTTGTTCATATAAGGCTACAAAGTAAGTATAAAGATAACATATTCTCTTATTTTTTTATGAATTTTTTTATCTTTGCACATTCAAAAAGGGTAGACTTATGTTTCAGAAGGCCTTTATTACAATTCCCTTCATAGCTTTGATCATTTTTCTTGTTTCCTGCGGCTCGAATGAGAATTCATCCCTGTCAAGTGATGTGATTAACAACCCAAACACGGCAAATGGTAAATCAGACCGAACGAGTTTGCCAGCATTTACATTTACAGAAGAAGTACATGATTTCGGAAAGATGATAGAAGGTGAATCTGTATCTTTTGACTTTAGATTCAGGAATTCAGGAAAATCAGACTTGTTGATCTCTGATGTCAGTACCTCCTGTGGCTGTACTGTACCGGTATATTCAAAAGAACCAATTCGTCCGAATGGATCAGGAGTTATCAAAGTGACTTTTTCAAGTGCAGGAAAACGTGGCTTCCAATCAAAAAACATTGTAATAGTTGCCAACACGCAACCGAATACTACTCAACTCAGGATTAAAGCTCAGGTTGTCAGCCCCGGAAGTGAGAAATAATTCGGAGAAACTCACAAACATCAGCTCAAATACTAAATCACAATTCAATTAATTTTTTAATTTTTTCTTAAAATCGCAACAAGATGAATTTATCCAGCATTCTATTAGAAGCAGCAGCACCAAGCTCCGGTATGGGGTATATGCAAATTATTCCTTTACTTCTTATTGTAGTAGTATTCTATTTTTTCTTTATCCGGCCTCAGATGAAACGGTCGAAAGATCAGAAAAAATTCAGGGAATCGCTCCAAAAGGGACAAAAAGTCATCACCATAGGTGGAATTCATGGCAGGATCGTTGAAATCCAGGACACTACAGTCACAATTGAAGTCGAAGGTCAGGTCAGGCTAAGGGTTGAAAAATCAGCGATCGCTATCGACAATACGCAAACGATCGAAAACAAATAATCATCCGCTTGCAAATTCTTTCATTTTGAGACATGATTTTATTGAATTCTTAGAAAATGCCAGGAAAAGAAGACCTGAAAAGTTTGGCCATCAGTTCTATATTTTCCTGACATGTCTCGGAATTTCGATTTTCTTTTGGTTGCTTGTTCAGTTATCTAAAGAATATTCTTACAATGTAGAATATAAGTTACACTACAAGCAGATTCCTTCCAGCCTGCTATTGGTAGATTCTTCCGACAGTCTGATGACCGTTACAATAAAAGTGCAGGGTTTTGAATTCTTTTCCGATCATTTTTTAAGAAATCGCCATCGTGTTATCGATGTAAGTCTCAGGGGAATCAAAGTCAAACCTTATGATGATCAATTCGTTGGTTTTATATTGACACGTAATATTTCCAGAGAAATTGCAGCTGAATCCAAGTATCCGTTAGATATTTTTTCCACTACTCCCGACACGCTCTTTTTTTCCTTCGAAAAGAAGAATTTAAAGAAATTCCCCTCAATCAAAGCTAATGCAATCTCCATTTCGCCATCGAAAAATACGCATGATTCTGAACGAAGCAGTGCCGACACGACTCAATTTCTCACACCTGCAAGCCATCAAAAAAAGTAGCAAAATAAAAAAACCAGGCAATCGGCCATGAAAATGCTGAGGGTTGGTCTAACCGGAAATATCGGGAGTGGGAAGAGCCTTGTCGCTAAGATCTTCTCAACGCTGGGAATTCAGCTATACCATGCCGATCAGGAATCAAAGAAGTTGCTGGAAGTGCCTCAGATCAGATCCGGCATCGTAAAAATCTTCGGTCCCGAGATTTTATTTCCATCAGGAGAAATTGACCGGAAGAAGTTGGGAAGCATTGTTTTTTCAGATCCGGTATTGCTGAATTCCTTAAATTCCCTTCTTCATCCTTTGGTTATGAAGGATTTTGATGAATGGTGTACAACACAACAAAAACAGCAATATATCATCCAGGAAGCTGCCATCATTTTTGAAAGTGGATACAAAGACAAGTTTGACAAGATCATTCATATATCCTGTCCGAGGGAAGTGTCAATTGAAAGGGTTATACGGCGCGACAAGGTCAATCGTGAGGATGTTCTGAAGCGGATGCAGTTCCAGTTTGAAGATTCAAAAAAAGCCGCCATGTCGGATTATGTGATCCGCAATGACGGCTCTGAAATGATCATTCCGCAGGTACTACCGATCCATCAGCAATTGCTAAAGATTGGCGCGTAATGCAACGATTACATTTCTTCCGGGATTACTTATTCCTGAAGCAAATTTTCTGTAATTTTCATCCAGAATATTTTCCATGCCAATTTCTAAACTGAGGTATTTCACTACCTGATAGCTCAGCTTAAGATTTAGTGTGTACCAGGATGGCATTCCATAGGGTGTGGCATAAACCTGATTATCCTCACCGCTATCGCTGTATTGGCTGATAGGTTTCCATCCATTATACATCACATAGAAATCGCCCTTGAATTTTTTCATCTCCAGGCGGAATGAAGTCATACCGAATACCGGAGGGATGTGATCCAGAGGTTTCCCAGCTGTTTGATCATTACCATATGTATAGGTGAGGTTACTCAGAATCGAAAACGAATGCGTTACCTGAGCCAGAATGCTTCCTTGTAATCCCATAATGATCGCCTCGCCTGTATTTACAGGTGCAAGGGTCTGGTATTTACTATTATCAATGGTAATCGAATCCTTTCCATTGTATTCAAATGGCCGGATCACTATGGCATCCCTGAGCCAGTTGCAGAATCCTGTACCCTCTATGCGCACTTTACCAAAAATTGTTTTTGCAATTGAAAGCTCAATGTTATAGGAATATTCTGGTTTCAGGTCGGGATTTGGAACAACAATCGTTTGCCCCGTTACTACGTTAAGTTTCGTAAGATCATCAATATTGGGAGCCCTGAATCCCGATGATCCGACAAGAGAGAATTTCCAATCATAGCCGGGTGATGCCACCAGCCCCAGGTAGCCACTCACAGCGGCATTTTTCTGGTTGATGCTCTGATCAAACGGGATGGCCATGATCTTTACCATGGTATCTGAATAAGCTGCATTTAATGTAACATAATTGAAGCGGATTCCCTGAGAGAAACTCAACACTTTATTGATATTCCAGGTATTTGACAAGTAAGCTGAGAGGTACAGCATGTTTGCCAGCGAATCGGGATAGCGGGTTGCACGGTCATTAGTAGATTTGCCGGTCAGGATATTTTCGTTGTGTGCTTTCGATCCTACTTTATTGTAATCCAATTCAATACCGTAACGCAGGTTGTCTTTTACACAGAGCTTCTTATTAAAATCAGCATTCAGTGAAAACACACCCACTGTTTCGAGATTATATTTCCTTATATTTTCTTTCTTTCCGCTAAAATCACGCTGGATACGGTCTTCGTTAATTTTCTGGTAGCCCAGGATGATTGATGCGTGATCAAAAATCACAGCCTTGAGGTCATATTCAGCTTTTATGGACGCAAGCAAACGTGATTGAGGCCCATAATACCATTCAGCATAACTAAGTTTATTTTCGGTCATTTCTGTCAGCCGGTCATAGCGGGGAATATCACTGGAATTTGAATACTGAAAATTGACCAGGTACTTGCTGTGAGGACCTGGTTGGAAAAGAATTTTCCCAAGTGCGTTGTATTGGGAATACCCGGAAGTTTTTTGTATCCATGGTTTGTCATTAACGACCATGGAATCCTTTCCATTGATCCTTTCTGCATAGAAAGGACGTGCTCCAAAATCCCCATAAGCCGGGTTACTGACTTTTCCTTCCCTCAAATCATCGAAATCACTGTAGGAGAAATTCAATAAAAGGCCTACTTTTTTCCATCCAAAATTCAGGTTAACTCCTCCGGTTTTTTCCTGATTTGCTGAAGAAAAACGAGCCAATGCATTCCCCTTGATTTGTGTTTTTCCTATGGTGGAGAGCATCGGGTCTTTTGTGATGAAATTGATCACTCCACCTAAGGCGTCACTTCCGTAAATTGTAGACCCGGGTCCATAAATAATTTCTGTTGATGCAAGTCCAAAAGGATCAACGGTGATAGCATTTTGCAAATGCCCGGCACGGTATATTGCATTGTTCATCCGGATGCCATCCACCACCAACAATACTTTGTTGGATTCAAATCCACGCAACACGGGGCTTCCTCCTCCCATCTGGCTTGACTGAGCGAAAACCTGGCCTGTCTGCTCCAGCATAATTACTGAATTCTGGGGATTCTGAAAAGCAATTTCCTTTGCCTGGATAACTTCAATTTTGTAAGGAAGATCATTTTTCTTCTCTTCCGTTCGGTTGGCTGAGAAAACGAATTCATCCAGTTTAATAATATTCTCTACCAGATAAACAGTATTTCCTGCGGAGTTCATTGAAGATTTTTTCGTTTGATAAGGTTGGAAGGCGACATGTGAGAAGAAAAGAGAGTCGTCTTCAGAAAACCCTGTAAGATCTGCAATTCCCATTCCATCCGTAACCACCATCACGCTCTTTTGGGAATTTGTTACAGTGACCTGGATTATCGGTTGAAGGTCAGATTTATCAAGTACTTTGATCTTTTGACCATACACCAAGGCCACCATCAGTATGACAAATAAAAATATAAGATTAAAGATTTTCATGTGTTTAAGTTTTAAAGTAAAATTAATTATTAGGTAATTCTCGTTATAAATTCCGTTTGCTACCGGTTATCCGAAACCACACAGCTTCATCGTTTCAGCTAAAATAAAAATTTGAGTGAAGACTACTCTTCCCAAAGTTCCTTGCAACCAAATCCAAATTAAATGGCCGGTTAATCCTGGTTTACATCTGATGTGAAAGCCATGCAAAGATCTTTCGCCCGAAGAAATGATGGATTACTCAACTGTGATCAGCAGAATGGTTCCGGAGGTGGATTCAAAGGAACGATTATCCTGGAGTTCAGGGAAATCTGATATGGAGGAAATTTATGTATCGTAAAATATGTGTGCTGTAATCCCGTAAATATTTTTGGCAGGGCTATTTTGATCAGGCTATCATCAAGGCTTACAAATTGCTTGTTTTTACAGACCTTTTTGAAACCAAATAAAAGAAATTCTTCTTTTACGTCCTGGATACAACAAAAAGTTGCTGATTCCCCTGTTCTAATTTCACTTATTACATCAAAAAGCCTTCCATTGTATAAAATCTCATGGGCATCAACCCGATGGAAGTTACTGTCGTGGTCAACATTGATTACTTTAACGACTGTATAATTTCTGGTACCATTTTCAATTATTGATCGCATTTCATTTTTCACGATAGACTTCTTTATCTCAAAAATGAAATAGTACCCCATCGAATTTACAAGAAAGGCTATAAGTAAGGCAAATGGCAGAATTTTATTCAACTTCAAATCATTTGTTGTAAAAAGTTCACAAAAGTACGCGATTTACCGTAGAGTTACTACTTGATTTTATTTTTCCATTACCTTTACAAACGGAAGCATACTATGGAACTTCTTAAAATATCTGCTGTTTCTTACCTGAATACTTACCCGTTTGTTTATGGGTTGCTACAATCAGGATTTCTGAATAACTTTCGTCTGGACCTTGATGTTCCCTCCATTTGTGCAGCAAAACTGGCAAAAGGAGAATCTGATATTGCACTCATGCCAGTTGGAGCGATACCTGATCTTACCAAATACGAGATCATCTCAGGATATTGCATCGGTGCTGTCAGTAAGGTTAAAACCGTGCTATTGTTGAGCCAGAAGCCTCTTCAGGAGATCCGGGAAATTTGGCTGGATAATGACTCCCGCACTTCTGTTCAACTTGCCAGGATTCTTGCCAGGGATTACTGGAGAATTAATCCTGTATGGAAGAATCTGCATCCTGGCCTGAATCATGAAGAAAACTCAATGGAGTCGATTGTTGCGATTGGCGATAAAACCTTTAGCCTGAAAAAAAAATACCGTTATATATACGACCTGGCTGAAGAATGGATGAAGTTCTCTTCTCTGCCATTTGTCTTCGCAGCGTGGCTTACCAAAAACCAACTACCTGAATCCACCCTGAATTCCCTAAACCAGGCATTGGAATTCGGCGTTATGCACATCAATGAAACGCTGGAATTCTTCAAAGACAAACTTCCGGAAGGCGAAGATTGTTACTCCTATCTGAATGAAAACATATCTTATACCTTCGATGAAAAAAAGAAGAAGGGGATGAAACTATTTCTTGATCTGCTTCAAAAATAACCTGACAACTTAATGCTGGCGCGCGTTTACAATGCGTACCTTTGCAATCATGCATGCGTCAAACATACGCGCTAGCAAGCTCAACTGATGGAATCTTATCTCTTGGAAGGTAGCCCTCGTTTTTTGGCCATATCTTCCAGTCTCTTCTGAAATCCGGATTTCTTTACTGGCTTTTTCTTGTTGGCTTCGATCTGTGCATGTAATTTCTTTTCATCAATTGTTGCACGAATGATATAAATCTGTGCAAATGTCAATAAGTTCGCCAGAAGGTAATAATAACTTAATCCTGAAGAATAATCATTAAACCAAAAGAGGAACATCACAGGCATCAGGTACATCATGGTTTTCATGCCCGGCATCTGCGTTTGCGCAGATCCCATCATCTGATCGTTGATTCGTGTATATATAACGCTCGAAATTGTCATTAAAAGGGCAAAAAGGCTAATGTGGTCACCATACCAGGGGATCACAAAGCCATTAGGAAATGTCCAGATAGAATCGTATGAAGAAAGGTCAGTAGCCCACAGGAACCCTTGCTGACGAAGTTCTATTGAAGACGGGAAAAACCTGAACATAGCTATCAGGATAGGCATCTGGAGCAGCAATGGGATGCATCCTGCCATCGGGTTCACACCGCCTCTTTTGTACAACTCCATAGTTGCCTGCTGTTTTTTCATGGCATCGTCTTTCTTCGGGTATTTCTTTGCCAGCTCATCGATATCAGGCTTTAGCGCCCGCATCTTTGCCGAAGATTTGTAGGTCTTGAAAGCAATAGGGAACAAAATGGTTTTCAGTAGAATAGTAAGGATGAGGATGATTATTCCATAGTTCCATCCAAAATTACCAAAGAAAGTAAATACCGGTATTACAGCATAAATATTGATCCAGGCCATAAGGAAGAATCCCCATCCCAATGGGATCTGTCTTTCCAGATCAAGCTTATAGGATTTCAGCGCGTAGAAATTATTTGGACCAAAATACATAGACATAGGAATGTACTTTGTTTCCTGCGGCATATAAGGAACACCGGCTTCCAGGTACATGGATTTTAAGTAACGTTCTTTTGTATTGATGATTGCAGTCCGTACTTTAGGCTCTGTAAAAAAATTCGAAGAGATAATAGAAGAGGAAAAGAACTGCTGTTTAAAAGATAACCATTGAACTTTCTCGTTTTTCAACAGTTTCTCTTCGTCTTTCGTTTCCGAGAGATAATCAACTTTATCTTCAAAAAATTTATAGTAAACAGTGGAGCTCATCCGCTCCATTTTCACACTCTTTTCCTGTCGTTTCAGGTTAGCATCCCAATTCATCTGAAGGAATTTCACTCCGGGATCAATCACATCAGACATTCCTTCAAATTTCATCGTAAATCCCAGCATATACTGGTCGCCATGAAGTGTATATACAAATTCGATATACTTATCCGGACTTACAGCCGAATCATTCCCATTGACATAAAGACGCAAACCGAATTGCAGGGAATCCTTCCCGGAAACGGAAAGTGATTCGTTGTTTTCAGAATTTTTGCTGTACCAATGAGGTTTAAAATAAAGGTTGTTTGTATTGATGATCCTGTTATCGGAAAAAAAGGAGAAACCAAAATGGAGGGAATCGTTATCTAAGAGGATCAATGGCTGTTTGTCCCAGGTTTTGAATTTTTTTAATTCCACATATTCGATTTTACCGCCATGGCTGGATATTTTCAACCTGAGCAAGTCATTTTCTATGGTAAAATGTTTATTTTTCCCGCTTCCGGAACCGGAAAATTTCCCTAACTGGTCATTAAAAACAGCTTTAGCTAATGAGACACTATCGATGGGCTTTCCTTCTTTTGCCTGTTGTTTCTTCTGTAAATCCTGAAGTACCTGTCTTTTTGCATGCTCAAGAATGTCTGCTGCCTGTTGCTGCCTATTATTATTTGCTATGGAATCACTTCTCTGTTTTTGTACCTCCAATTGTTTTTTAGAAGGAGCTGACAAGTAACTAAAGATGATGATGATGGCAAAAACCAATAACATCCCAATGATCGTATTCCTGTTATTCATGTAACTTATATCGTTTGAAGATTATGCATTACTAAATTTCCCTCTCACAGATTTCATGTGCACCAAGCCAGGAACGCCAGGATGAATACCTGCATCCTTTCAGGAAGTAGCAGTAAAACGATCAGCGGGAGGAATTTCGCGGTGCAAATATAAAGGAAATGTAAATAGCAGGATTTAAGTTTTACCGTCGACTTTCGGCTTTCGACTTTCGGCTTTCGACTTTCGACTTTCGACTTTCGACTTTTGACCACAAAATCTATCTCTTTAATCCCTTACTCTTCTTCTGTTTCCGCGCATATTCGATTGCAGCCTTCACAAAAGAAATAAATAACGGATGCGGATTAGCGACTGTGCTTTTAAATTCAGGATGGAATTGTACACCAATAAACCATGGATGACCTTTGAGTTCTACAATTTCGATCAGGTTATCCTTCTCATTCAGCCCGACAGGAACCAACCCGCCTTTCTGGTAAATATCCTGGAATTCATTGTTGAACTCATACCTGTGTCTGTGGCGCTCCGAAATATTATCTGTTTTATAAATATCAAAAAGTCTGGATGTTTTTTTCAGTTTGCAGGGATAGGCTCCCAGGCGCATCGTTCCGCCCAATCCGGAAATCTTCTTTTGCACCTCCATCATGTCGATCACCGGGTAGGGTGTGTTCTTATCAAATTCAGTTGAATTGGCACCTTTCAATTTCAAGACATTCCTCCCGAATTCAATCACGGCGCACTGCATTCCGAGGCAAATCCCAAAGAAAGGAAGATTATTTTCCCGGGCATATTTGATGGCGCATATCTTCCCTTCTATTCCCCTGTGACCAAATCCAGGTGCAACAAGCAGTCCGTTCAATCCTTTCAGCTTTTCGACAACGTTTGATTTATCAATACTTTCCGAGTGTATAAGTCGCAAATTCACTTTGCACTCATTGAAAGCACCGGCATGTATGAATGATTCATTGATGGATTTGTATGCGTCTTTTAATTCGACGTATTTGCCCACAAGTCCGATCGTGATTTCTTTTTTAGGATTCTTGAGCTTAAAAAGGAACTTTTCCCAATCGGCAAGATCTGGCGGCTGGCTTTTCAAAATCCTGACCTTCTTCAGGATCTCGCCATCCAGGTTTTCGGCATGCATCAGGAGCGGTACATCATAAATTGATTCTGCATCTATGCATTCAATGACTGCAGTTGGTGAAACGTTACAAAATAATGCGATCTTGTTTTTCATTCCTTCAGAAATATGCCTCTCTGTTCTGCAGACAATAATATCCGGCTGAACTCCAGACTCCAGCAGTGTCTTGACAGAATGCTGCGTAGGTTTGGTTTTCAACTCTCCGGCAGCACCGAGATAGGGAACGAGGGTCAGATGAACTACCACACAGTTTTTCCCGAGTTCCCACCGCATCTGACGAACAGCTTCAATGTAAGGCAACGATTCGATGTCACCCACAGTCCCGCCAATCTCAGTCACAACAAAATCATAATTGCCTTTGTGTGCTAAAAGCATGATCCGGTATTTGATTTCATCTGTAATATGCGGAATGACCTGAACGGTCTCACCAAGGTATTCACCTTTACGTTCCTTGTTAATTACCGACTGGTATATGATTCCCGTGGTAATGTTGTTAGCCTGGGAAGTCGGGACATTCGAAAAACGTTCATAATGTCCCAGGTCAAGGTCTGTTTCGGCACCATCTTCTGTCACAAAACATTCCCCATGTTCATAAGGATTCAGGGTTCCCGGGTCGATATTGATGTAAGGATCCAGCTTTTGAATTGTCACGGAAAATCCTCTGGCTTTTAATAATTTGGCGATGGAGGCAGAAATTATGCCTTTCCCCAAAGATGAAGCAACACCTCCTGTGACGAAAATATACTTTGTCTTAGACATTTCTTAAAGAGTATTAAAAAACAAAGGTAAAAGTAATTGAGTATTTTTAGACTGGACGATGGTAAAAGAACTCAAACAGGGAAAAAATGTCTAATTATTATTCATTTCTTCTCGCTTTGTTCAGGCTTGTCGATCCTACGTTTTATTGCCAGGATCTCGGCAGCAATTTCTTCAATGGGTTTGTTTGTAACAGATATGACCGGCCACTGATACTTATCAAAAAGATTGGCCGAATAGTTCAGTTCCCTTTTAACGAATTCGAGTGTTGAATATTCTCCTGCATTGCCTCCAAGATACTGTTGTCGTACCGTACGAAGCGAAGACAGATCACCCGGCTGGGTTGTAAGGCCGAAGACCGAACCGGTTGATAATTTTGAAAGTATTTCGGGAGGCTCAACTCCCAGGACAACCGGGTAGTTCGCCACTAACCATCCTTTAAATGCCATGAAAATGCTCAACGGGGTTTTAAATGTCCGGGAAACCCCTACCAGGACAATTTCAGCCCGCTCGTATTCATAATACCGCTGACCGTCATCATGGGTGAATGCAAACTGCATGGAGTCAATGCGTTTGAAATACTCCTGGTTCAGATGAAAGAACAATCCTGGTTCCCCGGAAGGAAAATTTTCCAGATGATGAGAAAGTCTCGAAAGCAGCGGGCCCATAATATCTATAGCATCTATGTTGTGGATCCGGCTTTCCTTGACCATATACTCCCGAAGCTGCTCAGAAACCAAGGTATGAACGATGAATCCTTTGGCTTCCTGTATTTCCGGCATGATTTCTTCGATCTGTTGCTCAGAGCGGATTTCCTTTTTAAGAATAATCTCAACTCTGGCATTTGGAAATTGCGTAAGAGCCGCCATTAATGCCTGCTCCGCCGTTCGGCCTGTTCCATCGGAAACCACAAATATCTTATCCATATATACTGCATTATTTCCTCTCAAATGATTACTGAAGATGATTTTTCTTGCATGTTTTCGCAGCAAACACGCGATAAAGCTACTCACTTTCCACAAAACCACAAAATTTTATACCATTTCTTTGTGTTGTTAGGATATTCTGTAATTTTGGCGATCAATTTCAGTTAATAGATAATTTTTCAATAAAACAACAAAATGGGAACGATAAAAATTGGTATTAATGGCTTCGGGCGGATCGGTCGTTTGACTTTCCGCGCCTTGCTAAAGAGTGGGAATGTTGAGGTTGTTGCGTTCAATGACCTTACAGATGCAAAGACACTTGCACATCTATTAAAATATGATTCTGTTCATGGAAAATTTCCCGGGGAGGTTTCAGTGGATGGCGATTACCTGATCGTGAATGGAAAAAAAGTCCGGGTGCTGGCTGAAAAAGATCCCGCAAATCTGCCCTGGAAAGACCTGGGTGTTGAGATTGTAATTGAATCTACCGGGATTTTCCGTACCAGAGAAAAACTGAGTAAGCATCTCACAGCTGGCGCCAAAAAGGTTGTTCTTTCAGTTCCATCAGATAACCCTGGAGATGTGGATGCAACGATCGTGCTCGGGGTAAATGACAACACATTAACTCGAGAGATGAAACTGATCTCCAATGCTTCCTGTACAACCAACTGCCTTGCTCCTATCGCAAAAGTACTGAACGATAATTTCGGGATTAAAAGAGGATTGATGAATACTATCCATTCTTACACAAATGATCAGATAATCTTAGATGCTCCGCATAAAGATCTCAGAAGAGCCCGTGCAGCCGCAATCTCAATTATCCCGACCAAAACCGGTGCTGCCAAAGCGATTGGGCTTGTCATCCCTGAATTGGAGGGTAAACTTGATGGTTTTGCTTTACGCGTTCCAACTCCCGATGGTTCATTGGTTGACCTGACATGCGAATTGGCCAGACCTGTCACAAAAGACGAAATCAATGAAGCGATGAAAAAAGCTGCCGAAGGTTCTATGAAAGGTATACTTGAATATCTAGACGAGCCGCTGGTTAGTTGCGACATCGTTGGAAATCAGCATTCATCCATCTTTGACTCTGGTCTTACAAAAGTCCTTGACGGGAATTTTGTAAAAGTTGTTTCATGGTATGATAATGAAGCTGGATATTCTGCGCGGTTGGCCGAGATGGTTGAACGGATTGCATAAATCAAACACAAGTAATGAAACCCTGCCTGGAATTTTCTTCAAGGCAGGATTTTTTTTTTACCTTTATTCTATGGAATCCATCAAAGAAATTTACAAGATAGGCTATGGTCCTTCCAGTAGCCATACAATGGCGCCGAGAAAGGCCGCAGAAAAATTCAAAAAGGGAAACCCAGGGATTACAAAGATCTGTGTCACGCTGTACGGAAGCCTTGCTTTGACAGGCAAAGGGCACATGACTGACAGAACAATACTGGATATACTTCATCCGACACCTGTGGAAATTATCTGGAAACCGGAAACTTTCCTGCCATTGCATCCAAACGGGATGAAGTTTGAAGGTTTAGACAAAGCTGGTAATATTCGATCTGAGTGGACTACATACAGCATTGGTGGAGGTGATATCAGCGATACGGGAAAAAGAGATCCTTCCGATAGAATTTATTCAATGAAAACCATGAAAGATATCCTGGAATGGTGCGAACAGAATGGAAGGACTTTCTGGGAATTCGTAGAAGATCATGAGCCACCTGATTTCTGGGATCATCTCTCGGAAGTCTGGAAAGTAATGCAGGAAGCAGTTGAAAGAGGTCTTGAGGCGGAAGGTGTATTGCCGGGAATTCTCAATCTGCCAAGAAAAGCCTCATCATCCTACATCAAAGCCAAAAGCTACAAAGGAACTTTGAGTCGCCGGGCATTTGTCTTCGCCTATGCTTTGGCCGTTTCTGAAGAAAATGCAGCGGGCGGGAAGATCGTAACAGCTCCTACATGTGGCTCTTGCGGCGTTGTTCCTGCCGTTCTTTACCTGCTGAAAACAAGTTATGACTTTACCGATAAGAAGATCATCCGTGCACTTGCAACTGCCGGGTTGATAGGCAACCTGATTAAAACTAATGCTTCGATTTCAGGAGCTGAAGTCGGGTGCCAGGGAGAGGTCGGAAGCGCCTGTTCTATGGCTGCAGCAGCTGCAGAGCAACTCTTTGGAGGAACGCCAGGCCAGGTTGAATATGCAGCATCCATTGGAATGGAACATTTTCTTGGCCTGACCTGTGACCCGATTTACGGCCTTGTCCAGATTCCCTGCATTGAGCGAAATGCTTTCGGCGCTGCACGCGCATTGGACGCCAACATGTATTCGATGCTATCTGACGGACATCATATCATCAGTTTCGACACTGTGATAAAAGCGATGAACCAGACCGGTCACGATATTCCAAGGATTTATAAGGAAACTGCTGAAGGAGGATTGGCTGTATTTGGAAAAAAGAAAATCAGAGAGAAGAAATCAAATTTATGATACCATATTCCTAATTTCAAAATCTCCTTTTCCCGGGTTTTTAGTAATATTGACGACAAAACGGAAATTGTCAGACAATAAACCCAGGACAATTGTCGACAAAAGAGGAAAAACTCAATTACTTTCAAATGTAATTATCTGTTTTTCAACAACTTTAACTATTCAAAATATTTTTCATTAATATTATCAACATTCCGCACAATTGTGCGAATATTTAATATATTTGCTTTTACAAATTACGTTCGCTACACATACTAAAACCACAAAATGTTTGAAAGTGGCCATTTTTGCTGAACGATGCTGAGTTGTATTATGCGTGTTGTCCAACCTGACTGGAGATAAATTACTGTGCGGGTAGTTTTGGAAAAACACTTCCAATAATTATTGTCTGGGATGTTTATGACTTTTAATGTGATGAAAACATTCTTCCCTCTTCCCTTTCTTCCAAAAGAAGAATCAAGATATTTTTCTTTAAGCAACCAACCTAATGTTAAACCCAAAAAATTGATCTTATGAAAAAAATGTTACTTATTTCAACTGTCTTGTTTTTGCTGGCTTCCATTACATATGGACAAGCTTCAGCGATTTCAGGAAAAGGTTCAAGGGCTTCACTGGCTACTGTTCAGGACGTGAAAAACACACCTGATTTACAAAAACCAAGTGGCCCATCAGTTACAAAAACAAGCACTGCAAATGCAAATTGGAACACTGCAAGCACTTGGACTCCAAGTGGAGTGCCAGTTGCAGGTGACATTGTGATCATCAATCATAACGTAGCGGTAAATACTGCTGCTGTTTGTAATACGCTGACCATAAACAGCGGAAAAACATTAACAATTAATAGTACAAGGTCTGTTACAGTTGGTACAGGCGGTGTTACTAATAACGGATCTATTGTATTAACAGCCGGAACTTCAGTTACTACCACTTATCTTTATACTGCCGGAAATTTTACAAATAGTGGAACTGGAACGCTTAACGGATCTGCCCTTTATACCATGTTATATTTCAATGGTACAACAGCACTAACTTTCACTAACAACGGTACTGTAACAGCGCCTTTAGCTTGTTTGACGCTTGGAAATTCTGCTGGTCTGACCCTTTTGGGTAGCAATCAAATTGTTGCCACCAGAGTTAGTTTATATTATGGTACAATTACAAATTCCAATAAAATCACGCTTGGGAATGGAGGAACAACATATGGCGTAGTTCAGGTTGGAGCTAATGCTACATATGCTGCAGGTACTTTTGACCAGCCCCCGACCTTCTATCTGGGATCTGGAGGAATTCAAATTTTATATGCACCCGCATTAAATAATTACTCCACTTCTTACGAAGTTCCAACTGATGGCGTTGTTGCCTATTTCTACGTTGTTTGTACTCCGAGAACTTTATCACTAACCAGAGATATAACAATTCCATATGTTTATTCTACCGGTTTGAACTTATCTACCGGAAACCTGAGTATTGGCACGCATACCCTTACTATTGACGGAACAATTGGGAGCACAAGTGCAACTTTAACCGGGAGTGCTTTTTCCAATATTGTTTTTACCGGTACTCCGGCAACTACATTACCCGCTGTTTCAGGAGGGTTAAATAACCTGACCATAAATAATGCTGCCGGAATAACATTGGGTGGCGCCGTTACTGTTAACGGTACATTAGCACTAACAAACGGCCTTGTGAATAATGGAGCTAATTTAACCATGGCAGACGGAGCAACAATTATCCGCTCAGCTGGCAGTTTAACAAATGCTCCAACGTTTGCAGGAACAGTCAACCTGACTTATTCGGGAGCTTCACCAATAAATACCGGGTATGAAATCCCAACAAGTGCCACCGCTCTTAATAATCTGACAACAAATACAGGTGGTGTTTTACAAACTTCAATTCCGACTGGAACAGTTTCAACCCTTTATACACAAGGTTTTAATGGAGCCCCATCAGATTGGGCAACGGAAATCGTTACTGATCCTACCGGCACTGCTCCTGCAATAACTTATGTTACTTCGGCAACGAGTACTAATCCTGTTGTCACCCCCACCGAAGGAACACAATGTGTTCAGTTTAATTCTTATTATTGTGAAGCAGGCGACCAAATCCGTCTGAAACAGACTACTCCAAATGTAACTACCGGAAAGATAAACATTACTGTAGTTTTCGATTGGTATATGGATCTTACCTATACAAATGCGGATAATGTAACAGTACAATGGTCGACAAACGGAACAGCATGGAACAATTCATCTGTTTATAACAGATATAGTGCAACAAATGGATGGGTGACGAATAATTGTGTCTTACCTGTGGGTGCAGAGAATCAGCCTACCCTGTACATAGCGTTTTTATTTACAGGTGCGTATGGCAATAATTGCCATTTAGATAATATGAAATTAAAACTAACTACCCCAGGCATTCCAATACCTACTACATGTGCGGTAAATGGCCTCTTTGACTTAACAAGTGGCTCTTATTCCATTGGGGCAAACAATTCCCTTATTCTGAACGATGGAAAAGCAGGCAGCAACGTTTTAATTGGCGGCACTACCAGCAATTTAACTTTAGGTAAAAACGGGGCTCACTTTGTATTGCCTGCAATAACTGATGGATTGAATAATCTTACAATTCACCGTGTAAATGGGGTTACTTTAAATAACGCTTTAACAGTCGTTAATTTGATAGTTGAAGACGGAGCAAAAGCTGCTCCTCTTGCAGGAGGAAATATGACAATTTCCGGTGGGTTAATTGTTAGTGGAAATCTGACAATATCTTCAGGTTCAGTTGATATAACTCCTGGAGGAGCGCTGACAGTTGACGGGAATTTAACTAATTCCGGCGGCTCGCTGCTTGTTGAAAACCTGGGGTCCCTGATCACCAATGGAACCGTCACAGGTAATGTAACTGTAGAGCGCAACATTACCACTGACTTAGCTTGGCATTTACTTTCCTCACCAGTTGGCTACCAGCCAATCTGCAACGGTGGATTTGCCCCGACAAGTTCCAATTTCCCTGGGAATATACAAACATGGGATTTCTACAAATGGTTGCCACGTAGCAACAATTTGTATTGCCAATGGGAAAACCTGAGAGCAGCTAATGGAACGCTCAATACGGTTGATTTTGGAATTACACCATCATTCGATGTAACCAGGGGTTACGCAGTTGCTTATGGTCCGGGTTGGGTATCACCCTTATCTTTTTATGGAACACCGAACACGGGCGACCAGACCTGCTCATTCCCCGGTATTGTCGCTGGATGTCCATGGGATCTGGCCGGTAACCCTTTCCCTTCAGCAATTAACTGGAACTATCCAACGCTGGATAAATCGAACCTGTGTGATGATTACTATTATGTATGGAATCAAAATAAGATTGGTACAAATGGAGCAGGAGGTTACGAGTACTGGAGTACTGACTTGTTAAACTCTAATCCGCTAATCGGCCCGGCCGTGGTTAATGGGAACATTCCTTCGATGCAGGGATTTTTTGTTTGTGTTGAGACAAGTGGTGGAAAAACTCTTGGATTACCGAATTTGGCACGTGTACACGATAATTCTACTAACTGGTGGTTAAAAGAAACACCGGCCAATAAGTTATCGATCAAATTGGGTAATGGTACTACTTATGATGAGGCTTTCGTTATGTTTTTAGACAACAGTAATGTTGGTAAAGACCGGAACGATGCTGGAAAAATGTTCAGCATGAGCACTTCGATTCCTCAGGTTTATACGATTGTGGATAATAACCAGAAGACTGCTTTGAATGCTATGCCATATACTGCCAATGGAACTACTATTCCTGTGGGAATTGTTGCACCGGCTGAAGGTAATTACAGCATCACGGTTAGCGGTATTGAAAGTTTCGGCTCACTGACAGGTTTGTCATTGGAAGATTTGAAACTGAACTATACCCAGAACCTGCTGCAGAACCCGGTTTATAATTTCACCGCTGCCGGAAAGGAAGATGCCGGCCGCTTCCTGTTGCATTTTGCCGGATCAATTGGTATTGGTGAAAAAGACAACAGCACGATCAACATTTACTCCAACGAGAAGACTGTTTTCATCACTTGCGCTGCTGGTTTCCGCAATGCAC
>CAIWTA010000133.1 GCA_903915465.1 uncultured Bacteroidales bacterium
AGAATTAACAACTCACCGGAAAAATCATCGATCTGATCGAAGTGGCCGATGATCAGGAACCTACTATCCGAATCATCTTCTAAGGGAACCTGCATTCACTTTGAACTTGAAACTTCGATTGAGGTCTCCTGAGGAATTCTGACCGATTTTCATTCGGGTCAGGTTTTTCCTCCAAAATTTAATTGTGATCTTAGCCCAGGCTTCGGCTATTTCACGTTCGGAAAGTTTGAAATGTTGGATTTCCATTGAGCAAAGGGAAGCACAATACTCGGCAGGATAAAGGACAGAAAAAAGCCAGTCAATGACAACCTTCTTTTGTTAATTGTTTGGTGGATTATTTGTATTTCTGCATCAATACAAATTTCCTGATCCCTCCTCTATAATATACATAATTAAACCACCAGCAAGACAATACTTCAAATACCATTTTTTTTCGTAGTTTATATGACTTGTAATGTCTCATGATGCCAAGATAGGAATTCATACTACTGATAAAAGCCGCTTTGTCGTCTTTTGTTGGTTTGTGATTTCCAACAATTTCATTTTGTCGGAGAATGGCAGCATAAAAATTGCCTTTTGTGCGATTGGCAATATAAATACGGTGTGGTTTGATCGCCGCACCCAGGAAAACAACTCCTTTTGTATAATGTTGAAGGTAAATCTTGCGGGGATGCAACTGCAACATGAGTTTTGTTTTCAGGTATTCACGCACAGCAGGGATGACTGTTTTCAAATAATTCTGATCCGGATGAACCACAACAATATCATCCACATACCGGCCATAATATTTCAATTTGAGTTGCTGCTTCATAAAATGATCAAATTCGTCGAGGTAAATATTGGCAAACAACTGCGAAGTGAGATTCCCGATTGGCAGGCCTTGGTTTTTGCCTGCATAAAACAAACTTTTCGAATGCGGCAAACCTTTCCATTCGCTCATTTTGCTTTTTATAATACAACCTTTTACAGGATCGTTGAAAATTGTTTGGCGGATCAGGTACAGGATAGTGCCGCATCGCGATGCGGCATTACTAAAATTAATATCGCCGGTGATTTTTTCGGAGTTTTTAATGATCACCCGGCTTACCATCTCATAAAGCAGCGACCGGTCAATCGACATAAAATATCCCTGAATATCCATCTTCAGGATATAGCAATCATTGTGATAATTCTCAGAACAGGATCTGATAAAATGGTTTACCCTTTGTATTCCGTAATGTGTTCCCTTTCCTTTGCGGCAACTGTAGGTGTCGTTGATAAACCGCTTTTCAAAAACAGGGGAAATGTAGTTGAAGATAAGGTGATGAATAATCCTGTCGCGGAAATCGGCTGCAAACACTTCCCGTTTCACAGGTTTATTAACAATGAAACAAATGCTTGGACGTGGTTCGTACCTGAAGTTTATGATTTCATTGCAAAGTTCGATCAGATTGTGTTCGTAGTAAAGTTCAAATTTCAGGGCATTATAAGTATTCCGCTTGTTGCTTCGTGCCGAATAATATGCATTGAACAAGTCAATTAACAAATCAGCCAATCTTTTCGCAATATTTTTGCCAGCCAACCAACTGTTTGCTTATTTCTTCGATCATCACGTTGACAAGAACCATTCGTTTCAGGCTGATTTGCTTTGTATCATGTAAAATCCGGATCAACAACCGGATAATTTCAATATGTTCCCTGATTTTTAAAATAAACGGAACTTTATCGGTATGGGAATTTGCCTTGTAAATATTGACGATCATTTCAACGGATTCCAACTGAAGGCGCTGGCCCAGGGTATATTTAAAAGATTTTGACAAGTTGGTGTACAAATCAAACAACTCGATTACAAGATCATAAGATTTTTTAAATACCGGAAGTTCAAGGTATAGCGACATCCCTGTGATTATGCGTCTTATGTGAACGAGTTTTTTTCAATTGCTTCCTAATCTCAATTTTCCTCTTTGAGATATACTCACTTAATTCCTTTTCCTGTTTGTCTGTAAGAGGTTTGCTTTCAATTATTAAATCAATTCCTTCTGGTTCTTTAATAAATCCCATAACATTAAGGTTTAAAATATTTGTCAACCAATCTTTTTGCAGCAATAGTATCGATAACCATTAATCGCCCACCAAAATGATAAGCTCCAAGCGCTGCTACATAGTGTTGAATCAACTTTGTTTTTGATTCAAATGAAACGAACCCATCTCCACCTCTCTGAAAGGATAATTTACAAGCAAAGGCCACTAAATTTCCAGGAACCCCTTCATATAATTTATTTTTTCCAATATTGAAAGGAGCGCTTTCAAGTAAAAACATGTAAATATGGTCAGGTCGTACTGTTAAACTTATCAATCCTTGTAAAATTTCAGTGTTTTCAATGATAGTCAGTTTATATACTTCCCTATCAATCTGATTTAACTCATATTTCCAATCAAATGACCACCCTTGCGATTTGGAAACAGTTTTTAAATCAGATTTTGACACCAAAGAAATCTCCGTTTGAAAACTATCACCACTTATCCTGTTCAGAATTGAATCAGTTAATTTACAAATTTTAAAATCAAGCAGATATGAATTAGGTTTTGCCATATACAAATGTACGAAAAATCAAGGAAAAAATAATTTTTGCCCGAAAAAAAAAGCCCTCACCCACTATGGATAAGGGCAATGGTAAAGGCAGAGTCTCTAAGGCAACGAGCCGAAAAGCCGTTCGCCTTGTTGTTGTTGTTCATGTTGCTGTTCCCACTGTTGAAGTTCAGGTTCCAGCCGTTAGTGGCATCGTTCTGCGTACTACTCCAGTAGTTGCCGTTTGAGCCGCGATTGTTCAGTGAACCATCGCTGTTG
>CAIWTA010000134.1 GCA_903915465.1 uncultured Bacteroidales bacterium
AGGCTCGCTGATGAATCGCAGAGTTTCGCAGAATATTGATTATATGAATTTTAACTCTGCGTAACTTAGCGTAAAACTTTGCGAAACTCTGCGTGAAATTTTGTTTTTTTACTTTTTAGTCACCCCCCCAGGGGTGGGTTTGAGTGGAGATTTGAGCTTTTAAAATGTTTTTGTAATTTTGTATCAAATACTTCAGCTATAGCAACTTATATGATTGAAATCAATGAACGCACCAATAAAGGAAAAGCATTGCGTAACTTTCTTGATTGTGAAGATGTTGTTCGGCTGAAACCACTAATTGCCGGAGGAAATTTATTATTAAGGGAAATAGCAGCAGGCTTGTTAGAGGTGAAAAAAATGCGTGAAGGGAAAATACAAAAAAAACCATCGAACAAATGTTAAACGGTAAGTAAATGGCCAATTTTGTTGTACCAACACCTTTTTTTGAGAGCAAATTTAAACGACTTGCGAAAAAAATTCCCATCCATGGGCATCGAATTGGTAAACCTGGAAAATGATTTGATAAACAATCCTAAACTTGGAGAGTCGCTTGGCTCTAACCTTTATAAAATATGATTGTCGGCAAAGGACAAAGAGAAAGGTAAAAGCGGTGGGTTTCGAATAATTACTTATCTCGTGCAGGAATTTCAAAATTCATTTGAAATTTATTTGATCACCATTTATGATAAATCAGAGGAGGCTAATATTTCCAAGTCCGTTTTGCTAAAAATAGTAAAATCAATTTTTCAATGACCATTGAAGAAGCCGTGGTGAAATCAGCAGAAAAATTGACCATATTTAACGTTAAAGAAGCGCTATTCTGCAATGTTTATGAGGAAAGCGCGTGGTGGTTTATTGAATTGATAAAGCCTTACAAACCAATAAAGGAAAGAGTTAAGAAGCTCAATATGGATATAGTATCAATCGGTTTTCCCAAATCGCAATTGCCTGCCATTCCTGAAATTGCCATAGCTAAGCTGCATTTGAAATGCCGCTTGGAACACAGATTCAGCCGGGCTTGATTTTTTTTGCAAAGGATAATTAGTGTTTAGCCGGCTGGCATCCCAGATCTCACACTTCACACTTCAGATCTCAGATCTCAGATCTGAAATCCAGCAAAGCACGCGTCGCAAACGCGCGCCAACATGATTTTTTGTATTTTCTTACATTCTACTCTCTCTGAACAATAATAAAGTGGTATTTTCGCAATGTTAGAAAAATGAAAAGATCGCTATGCCTGTTAATGAGTTAATCCATTCACAAAAATATTTATAATTTTGTTTCTTATGGAATACAATCTTCTTAAAACCAGTATTGATGCGGGCGTTGCTTTGGTCACCATAAGCCGGCCTGAAGCTTTGAATGCCCTCAATTCTGAGTTTTTTACTGAATTCAATGATTTTCTCAATGGCGTTGAGAAAAATGATATGATAAAGGTTCTGGTGATCACCGGGGATGGAAAATCCTTTGTAGCCGGTGCCGACATCTCGGAATTAGTCAATATGAATTATGAAAAGGCTTGCTGTTTCTCGAAACTTGGACAGAACACGTTTTCCCGTCTGGAGAATCTGAAAATCCCGGTTATTGCTGCCGTCAACGGCTATGCCCTCGGGGGTGGGTGCGAACTGGCAATGGCTTGTGATTTCAGGATTGTGTCGAGAAACGCGAAATTCGGTCAACCGGAAGTTCATCTTGGTCTGATTCCGGGCTATTCCGGTACACAGCGGTTCTCAAGACTTGCTGGTCTTGGGAATGCATTGTATGCCATGTTAACAGGTGAAATGATCAGTGCAGAAGAAGCGCTCCATATGGGGCTTGCACAAAAGCTCGTGGAACCTGAAAATCTAATGGACGAAGTCATGACCATAGCAAAGAAAATTGCGGCCAATGGATCACAAGCTATTAGAAAAGCCAAAGAGATCATCAGGAAAGGCTATGATAAAAATATAAAGGAAGGAAACGAACTCGAAACAGAAGCATTTTCAAAGCTCTTTGATTATCCATCTACCAAAGAAGGTATGCGCGCCTTCCTTGAAAAACGAAAACCAAACTGGTAATAAAATACTCATCAAATACGAAATCGGAACAAATCAATAATTTGTAAATAATTTTATCACAATGAACTACGAAGAACGTCTGCAGAACGTCAGCGTGTTAGGTGCAGCTGGTAAAATGGGAAGCGGGATACTGCTTCTCACTTCAGTGGAATTAGCCGATCTAAGTTTGAAACCTGAAAACAAAGGGAAATCTTTTGTCCTTAATGCCATTGATGTTTCTGATGAAGCGCTTACAGGTGTGATGAGATACCTGAAATCGCAGGTATTGAAGATTGCAGAAAAAAAGATCGTTGCGCTTCGAGCCATATACAAAAACCGTCAGGATCTCATCGAAAATTCCGAGATCATTGATCAGTATGTTTTCGATGTTCTTTCAGTTGTCAGACCCGGCACCCGGCTTGAGGCTACCTATGAATCCGGCATTATTTTTGAGGCAATCAGGGAAGATCCGGCGCTGAAAGTTAGAATCTATACCCAGATCAAAGAGAACAATCCTAATCATCCCTGGTTCTTCACAAATACATCTTCCATCCCGATCTCGGAGCTTGATGAAAAAGCCGGACTGGGAGGAAGTATCATAGGGTTTCATTTCTATAATCCTCCGGCCATTCAGAAACTTGTTGAAGTGATAAAAGCAAAGAATACCCTTAGTGAACTGGAAGACTTTGCGTTGACTTTTGCAAAGAACCTGCGAAAAATTGTGGTTCCATCGAATGATATTGCCGGTTTTATCGGAAATGGACATTTTATGCGCGATATTTTATATGCTACCAGCCAGGTTGATTTGTTGCTAAAGGATCTCTCCTTTGTTGAAGCAGTTTATGCCATCAATAAGATCAGCCACGAATACCTGATCCGTCCGATGGGAATTTTTCAACTCATAGATTATGTAGGCGTTGATGTATGCAGTTATATTCTCAGCGTCATGAACAGTCATCTTGAAAATGAAGAATTGTCAAGCACATTACTCAATAAGGTTCTGGATTTGGGAGTAAAGGGTGGCCAGTATTCAGACGGCTCGCAGAAGGACGGATTCCTTAAATATGAAAAGGGCAAAATTACCGGCGTTTTTGATCCCGGAAAAAAAGAATACATTCCTGTTCAGGTTATCCAAGGCAAAGTAGAAGAAAAAATGGGCATAATGCCACCGGTTCTTCCATGGAAATCGGTTGTTAGCAACCCGGCAAAAGAAGAGATCCTGAAATCTTATTTCATGGAGATTAAAAAATCTGCAAGTTTTGGAGCCAGTCTCACTTTGTCTTATGCGGTAAATTCCCGGCAGATTGGGTTGCACCTTGTTAATACAAAGGTTGCTTTCAACGAAAAAGATGTTAATACAGTCCTCCTTACCGGTTTTTTTCATGCATACGGCCCGGTAAATGAATATGTTTTATAACAGAAGAAAGATGAAAAAACTAAGAAGGAAAGTATATATGGTTGCCGGGTATAACACCATTTCCATGGGAACCGGCAGGAAGGAGTTTCATCCAAAGAAAGAACGCCCCGGGCTGGAAGATTATATAAAAGAAGCCGGGCAGGGAACTTTGAAACAAATTGGTGGAGCCAGGTATGTTGATGAGTGTGTGATCGGTAATTTTATGGCATCCAGGTTCAATAAACAGGCCAACCTGGCAGGATTTTTTCCATTCATCGATGAAGGACTAAAAGGGAAACCTGCAATTCGTGTGGAAGGCGCTTGTGGTACAGGTGGTCTGGCACTTCTGACAGGAATAAAAAGTGTCCTTGCGGAAACGGCAGAAGTTGTTCTGGTAATTGGCGTTGAGGTTCAAAATACGGTGAAAGCTATATACGGAGCCGATATTCTGGCCGGAGCAGGTTGGTTTAAGGATCGAAAAGAAGGGCATGCCTATTTTTTTCCCGGACAATTCAGTGACAGGGCAGGAGCCTATTTTGAAAAATATGGAAGGGATAAGACGAGAAAAGCTTTTGCGCGATGGTACCGGAATGCCATTGAAAATGCCAGACTATGTCCTACCGCACAGGAATATAATAACACAACAAAAGATCTCGAAGCCTGTGCTATTACAGAACCCAATGGTAAATCCTTTGTTGATCATCTGAATGTCTTTGATTGTTCGAAGGTTTCTGATGGGGCATCAGCAATTGCCGTTGTTTCTGAAGAAGGCCTGAAAAGGATTGGAATTGATAAGCGTGATGCTGTTGAGATTGTTGGCTGGAGTCAGGTGGAAGATGACATTACACGTAAACCTATGGAACAGACTGAACTGACAACATTTCGTTTGGCAGCACACGAAGCTCTTGAATCAGCCGGTATCTCCGCTGATCATTTGGGAACTGCAGAAGTTCACGATTGTTTTACGATTGCTGGTGTGATGGCTGTCGAAGCCATCGGCCTTGCAGGAATTGGAAAAGGCACTGATTTTATTCTTGAAGGAAATACCGCACGGGATGGTAAAATCCCCATCAATACTACGGGCGGACTGATCGGGTGGGGACATCCAACCGGAGCTACAGGTGTTCATCAAGCTGTAACGATACTTGAGCAACTGACAGGAAAAGCCGGAAAGTCCCAGATACAGATTACTCCCGAACGGCCTTATGCGCTTTCTGTCAATATGGGAGGGAATGATAAGACCCTGGTGGCGATCGTGTACAAAAGGGGATAGTACTAGAGGAAATGGCTAATTTCTAAATTCTAAATTTTCTCCCTTTAATTCATGAATGACCGTGTTACAAAATTATTTGGCATCAAGTATCCAATCATACAGGCTGGAATGGTCTGGTGCAGCGGATGGAGGCTTGCTGCTGCAGTCAGCAATGCAGGTGGTTTGGGATTGATCGGTTCCGGATCAATGCATCCTGAACTCCTGGAAGAGCATATTGTTAAGTGTAAATCAGCCACAAACAACCCTTTTGGGGTGAATGTCCCGCTTCTTTATCCACAGGTTGAAGAGATCTTTGAAAAGATTGTCAGACAAGGTGTCAAAATCGTTTTTACATCTGCCGGATCCCCTGCAAAATGGACTTCTTTTCTCAAAAATCACGGGATTATTGTTGTACATGTAGTAGCCAGTGTAAAATCGGCGCTCAAATGTGTGGAAGCAGGGGTGGATGCAATTGTCGCGGAAGGGTTTGAAGCCGGAGGTCATAATGGGAAAGAAGAAACTACTACATTTGCCCTGATTCCACATATCCGTCAATCAATTTCTCTTCCGTTAATTGCTGCCGGAGGAATTGCCACCGGTAGGGGGATGGTGGCTGCAATGGCACTGGGAGCTTATGGAGTGCAAATAGGAAGTCGTTTTGCAGCTTCTGAAGAGTCTTCAGCACATCCAAAATTCAAACAAAAAATAATTGAGGCAAAAGACGGTGATACACTTCTCACGCTAAAAAAAATTGTACCAGTCCGGCTTATGAAGAATGGCTTTTTTGAAAAAGTTCATCAAATGGAATCTGCAGGAGCTTCTTCCGAAGAATTAATACAAATTCTCGGAAAAGGAAGATCAAAAAAAGGTATGTTTGAAGGTGATCTGGAAGAAGGAGAATTAGAAATCGGGCAGGTCAGTTCGATGATCAACGATATCATGCCGGCAGGATCGATTGTGGAAGAGATTATGCGGGAGTTTGAAACTGTGAAATTGGAAATTTGTAATTGGTGATTCAACTTTTGACTTTCGACTTTCGACTTTCGACTTTTGACTATAATTCAACACAGGTACTACAACCAATCATAACGGATAATAAAATCAGAAACGAGCTATGGATTTTGAATTTTCCGAAGAACAAAAGATGATCCGGCAGTCGGCCAGGGATTATGCTCAGCGTGAACTGATCAAAGATGTTTTGGAAAGAGATGCGAAAGCTGAATACCCGACTCATCATATTAAGAATATCACGGAACTGGGGTTTTTCGGTATGACAGTGGAGCCCAGGTATGATGGTGGTGGAATGGACACTTTATCTTATACTCTTGTATTGGAAGAGCTTTCCAAAATTGATTCTTCCGTGGCAGTTATCCTGGCTGTTCACAATTCCCTGGATTGTTATGGAATTGAGCATTTCGGGAATGAAGAGCAAAAAGAAGAGTTTTTACGGCCGCTTGCAAGGGGAGAAAAAATTGGTGCTTTTTTACTTTCTGAGCCTGACGCTGGCTCGGATGCAACCTCACAGCGAACAACTGCAGAGGATAAAGGTGACTACTATTTACTTAACGGAACAAAGAACTGGATAACCAGCGCGAATACGGCATCCACATATTTGGTCATGGCACAGACACATCCGGATTTGAAACATAAAGGGATCAATGCCTTTATCGTTGACCGTAATTCGTCTGGAATAAGTCTTGGCCCGCATGAAGATAAAATGGGAATGCGCAGTTCTGAAACTCATTCTGTGATGTTTACCGATGTGGTTGTTCCAAAGAAGAACAGGATCGGGGAAGATGGTTTTGGATTCAGATTCGCCATGAAAGTACTGGAAGGAGGGAGGATTGGGATTGCTGCCCAGGCACTTGGTATTGCAGAAGGAGCCTATGAACGTTCCCTGAAATATTCCAAAGAGCGGAAGGCTTTTGGTACAGAGATATTCAACCATCAGAGTATAGCATTTAAACTGGCTGAAATGGCCACAAGGATCGAAATGTGCAAATTGCTGTTATATAAATCGGCCTGGTTAAAGGATAATCATTTGCCTTATGGAACCGCCAGTGCAATGGCGAAGTATTATTGTGCAGATACAGCCATGTATGTAACCACAGAAGCCGTCCAGATCCATGGAGGATATGGATATGTCAAGGAATATCATGTGGAACGCCTGATGCGCGAAGCAAAACTTACGCAGATCTACGAAGGAACATCAGAAATCCAGAAAATTATTATCTCCAGGGCAATCTTCGGAGATATTTAACGTACTTTATTCTCGGTTCTTCATCGGAACATAGGCAGCATCTGGCGTTACAGCTTTGTAAGCAGGCCGGATGATTCTTCTCCCGCTGATCATCTCTTCGAGCCTGTGAGCGCACCAGCCGGAAATCCTGGAAATTGCGAACAATGGTGTGTAAAGTTCCCGTGGAATTTGCAGGCATTCATATACAAAGCCTGAATAGAAATCTACGTTTGGCGAAATCAGCTTATCCTTGGTACTCTTGAATTCGTAATATATTTCCGGCCCGATCCGCTCGATTGCTTCATAGAGCATCAATTCCTTTTCCCGACCTTTTTCCTTTGAGAGTAAATGCGCTTTCTCCTTGAGAAGGATGGCACGTGGATCTGAAACAGTGTAAACGGCATGCCCGAAGCCATAGATTTTACCAGAGTGATCATAAGCTTCCCGATTCAATATCTTTCTCAGGTAGGAAGCGATTTCTTCATCATTTGTCCAGTTTCTGACATTAGTTTTAATGTTTTCCATCATGTCGATGACTGCGATATTTGCACCGCCATGAAGTGGTCCTTTCAATGAGCCAATTGCAGCTACGATCGCAGAATAAGTGTCGGTTCCGCTGGAGCTTACAACCCTCGTCGTAAATGTAGAATTATTCCCTCCTCCATGTTCTGCATGTAAAACCAATGCCAGATCCAGCAATTCTGCTTCCAGTGGCGTGTATTCTGGCCCCTTCAGCATATATAGGAAATTCTCTGCGGTATTGAGTCTTTTATCAGGATAACGTACCGTGAGTGTTTCGTAGTAAATCAAATGCCTCATCGCATGATAGGAGTAGACTGCAATGGTCGGGAATTTGGCAATCAGGCTGATCGATTGTTTCAGGACATTTTCGACGGACGTCTCATCAGCATTCTCATCCAGTGTATAAAGTGCGAGTATGGAACGGGCGAGCATGTTCATAATATCTTTACCCCGCATGGTCATAATCATGTCGCGGTTGAAATTTTCCGGCAACGCTCTTAATTCTGCCATGCCTTCTGAAAATCGCAGAAGTTCCTCTTTCCCGGGAAGCCTTCCAAACAACAGGAGAAATACAGTTTCATCGAATCCGGGACGACTTTCTGTCTGGAAACCTCTAACCAAATCATTTATATCAATGCCCCGGTATATCAACCTGCCATCAATGGCCTCTAATTTTCCATCACGCTTTTCATAACCCACAACACTTCCAACATGGGTTAACCCGACCAGAACACCTGTGTGATCAGCATTCCGGAGTCCTCTTTTAACATCGAATTGCTTGAACAGGCTTTCCTCAATTTTACAGGATTCCGCTGCTAAGTCGGAATGCTCTCTGATGAATTCATCGATTTTCATACAATTATTGTTTTTAGGTTAGAGATTTCATATAATTTAATGCACTTCCTGCTTTAAACCAGTTGATTTGCAGTTCGCTGTAACTATGGTTTGTAAGGATTTCATCGTTGCTTCCATTTTTGTGATGAACAGCAAGTCTGAGTGGCCTTCCTGGCAGAAAGTTTTTCAGTCCAATCACATCAAAGCTGTCATCTTCAAGTATCTTCAAGTAATCATCGGGATTCTGAAATGTCAGGGCAAGGATTCCCTGTTTTTTCAGGTTTGTTTCATGTATTCTGGCAAAACTTTTCACAAGTACGACTTTTACCCCAAGGTGGCGTGGTTCCATGGCCGCATGTTCTCTTGAAGATCCTTCGCCGTAATTTTCATCCCCAACGATAAGTGTCGGAATTCCTTTGCTTTTATAAACCCTGGCAGTCTTTGAAACTTCATTGTATTCACCGGTCTCAAGATTGAGCACAACATTGGATTTTCCGTTAAAGAAATTCATGGCACCCATCAGGAGATTATTGGAGATATTATCTAAGTGCCCCCTGTATTTCAGCCAGGGACCAGCCATTGAGATATGGTCAGTTGTGCATTTCCCTTTGGTTTTGATGAGCAATCGCAGGCTGGTAATGTCTTTGCCATCCCATTTGTCAAATGGTTCAAGTAACTGAAGGCGGTCTGATTTAGGGTCGACAGTAATAACAATATCGCTCAGGTCTTTTTGTGGTGCCAGAAAACCAGAGTCTGTTTCTGCAAACCCAAAGACCGGTAGTTCTTCTCCTACAGGTTCGTCGAGCTTTACTAACTCACCGTTCAGATTTTCCAGGTAATCAGCCAGCGGATTAAAAGTTAAAGTCCCTGCAAGAGTGAGGGCAGTAACGATTTCAGGCGAGGCAATAAAACTATGTGTATTTGGATTCCCGTCATTCCGTTTTGCAAAATTCCGGTTAAAAGAGTTCAGAATCGAATTTTTCCGGTCGGGGTTTTCCATTTTTCGCGACCATTGACCAATACATGGACCACATGCGTTTGCCATGATCGTGCCACCGATTTTCTTAAATATATCAAGCAAACCATCCCGCTCACAGGTAAACCGGATCTGCTCTGAACCCGGAGTAATGATAAAGTCTGATTTTACCCTTAGCTGTTTTTCACTGGCTTGCTTTGCCACAGAAGCCGCACGTGAAATATCTTCGTAGGAAGAATTTGTGCAGGATCCGATAAGCCCTACTTCAAGTGTCTCAGGATAACCTTCAGATTTCACAAATGCAGCAAATTCAGAGATTGGATGCGCCACATCAGGGGAGAATGGGCCGTTGATATAAGGTTCTATTTCTGAAAGATCCAACCGGATAACCTGATCATAGTACGCTTCAGGATTCTTCAATACTTCAGCATCAGGTCGCAGTGAATCAGCATATTCATCGGCAAATTCTGCAACAGACTCGCGGCCAGTTGCCCGGAGGAAAGATTGCATCTTTTGGTCGTATGAGAAAAGTGAGCAGGTTGCTCCAACTTCGGCACCCATGTTACAGATCGTTCCTTTACCAGTAGCAGAAAGACTTTCTGCACCTTCACCAAAATATTCGATAACCAAACCTGTTCCACCTCTCACTGTGAGGATACCCGCCAGCTTCAGGATCACATCTTTAGCAGATGCCCAGCCACTGAGTTTTCCTGTCAGTTCCACTCCCAGGATTTTAGGCATTTTCAATTCCAAAGGCATACCTGACATCACATCAACTGCGTCCGCTCCACCCACCCCGATGGCAATCATACCCAGCCCGCCGGCATTTGGCGTGTGAGAGTCAGTCCCGATCATCATCCCTCCGGGAATTGCATAGTTTTCAAAGATCACCTGATGAATAATACCAGCTCCCGGCTTCCAGAAACCAATACCATATTTGGCACTTGCATTCTGCAGGAAATCAAAAACCTCCTGGTTAAGCTTCATCGAATTTACCAGATCTTGCGGAACCCCAAGTTGCGCAAGGATCAGGTGATCACAATGCACGGTAGCGGGAACGGCTGTGGTTCTCATATCCGCAGTCATAAACTGCAGCAACGCCATCTGCGCTGTTGCATCCTGCATAGCAACCCTGTCCGGGAAAAAGTTGACATAATCAATACCCCGAATAAAAGGTTTTTCCGGGACATCTCCGAACAAGTGTCCGTATAGAATCTTTTCGGTTAATGTCAAAGGTTTATTCAGTAAGTACCTTGCCGAATCAATGCCATCGGCCAATTTCCGGTATATCTCTTTTATCGAGTTAAAATCTAGAAGCATAATTATGGATTTTCAATGTCATAATCAATTCAAAATTAATTAGAAAAACTTAAATATAATACTTTTCATTAAACAATAAATTTATGTGTAATATTGTTAATGAGAAATAATTTTAATGATTCTCAAATTAATGCAAATTCCTATGTTCCATTTAGAATCTTTAATTGAAACATGGCGATCTTCGGATGTCTCTGATGATACCGCAAACGAGCGGGCGCTAACAATACTGGACCAAACAGAGAAACTTTTAAAGAACCTTGCAATTAAGAAAGTTACGAGGGAATTCTGGATAAAGTACCTGGATACCACAAAAAAACCTTCATTTCTTTATGCGTTAGCTACGCGTGAAAACAGGAACCGATGGGTGGAAGTCGTTTTCTATATTCTGCAAAAGTACAATTATTCTCTGAAAGACATAATAGAACAGGGTGTTTCCAATCATCCTGACCAGGTGCTTTTTAAAGATTTATCACCGATTAACCCGGTAAACTGGACTTACGAACAGATATTCCGGCACATTCGTGAAATCGCAACTGTTTTTTACCAATCTGTAGGTTCTCCACCCAGGGTTGCCATCTTTGCTGACAATTGCCTGGAAGGTGCCTGCACCGATCTTGCCTGCCTGGGTTTTGGAATTTTTGATACCCCGCTGAGTACACATTTTTCTCAGGAAATTCTAATTTCGATTTTCAATTCTTTGAAGATCAATATTGTTGCAACTGATTCTAAAGAAAGATTATCACTTCTTCAGGAAGTTCTTAAAAAAACCGAAATTCCATTTACCATTTTCACCCTTTACCAGGGCATTCCTTTATCAAAAGGGATCAATTATTTACCGGAAGAATGCAAAAAGGTAGTCAGTGCTGAAATGGACCGGCTTCTGGAGAATCTGCCGGCGCAAAAAACAGATCAGGTTGCAACAACAATGTTTACTTCTGGCAGCACGGGTTTGCCTAAAGGTGTTTCTTTTTCGGTCTACAACATCGTCAGTAAGCGGTTTGCCCGAGGGGCAGCATTACCGGAGGCCGGCAACGAAATATTTTTATGTTATCTTCCATTGTTTCATACTTTCGGAAGATATCTTGAAATGACGGGTGTTCTTTATTGGGATGGAACCTATGTTTTTGCAGGAAATTCTTCTGCAGAGACGCTGCTTGCCTTGTTCCCGAAAGTAAACCCGACAGGTTTCATCAGCATTCCTCTTCGGTGGCAGGAACTTTATGAAGCATGTCAGGAGAAAATCAATCATGTGGAGAGTGCTGAGCTTCGTATAAAAACTGTCAGGGAAATCGTCGGAGACAGGCTGAACTGGGGACTTTCCGCAGCAGGATACTTAGATCCCAAAGTTTTTCAGTTTTTTAATTCCTATGGAATTCGGTTATGCAGCGGATTCGGTATGACTGAAGCAACGGGAGGAATCACGATGACTCCTCCGGGAGGTTATCGTGGGTCAACTGTCGGAATTCCATTGCCTGGTGTAAAGACACGTTTGACAGGAGATTCTGAACTACAACTTAGCGGGCATTATATTGGAAGATATCTGGAAGAAGCCGGGCCGGGAGACGTCATTCCTTATCCAGGTTCTGTTAAAGATGATCATTGGATGTCGACCGGTGATGTTTTTACAGTTGATGAAGATGGTTTTTACAACATCATCGACCGGGTGAAGGATATCTATAAAAACAATCGCGGGCAAACTGTAGCTCCGCAGGTTATTGAAAAGAAATTTTACAAAGTCCCCGGGATCCGGCATACATTCCTTGTCGGAGACACCCGGCCATACAATGTTTTATTGATCACACCGGATAAAGAAGACCCGATTTACCAATCTATTTCAGGAGATAACCTGACGGAATATTTCCACCAGATCGTCATGGCCGCCAATGCTGATGCAGCACCCTACGAGCGGGTGATCAACTTTACTTTGTTAGACAGAGATTTTACAAGCGAGAATGGAGAACTGACGGCAAAAGGTTCCTTCAATCGGAAAATCATCGAAACCAATTTCCGGGAAATTATTGAAAAACTTTACATCAGCAATATTGTCACGCTCTCTGACGGGAATTGTTCAATACAGATTCCCCGCTGGTTTTTCCGCGACCTTGGGATTTTGGAAACAGATATCATCTACAAGGAAGAGATGCTGTTCAACCGCAGAAGCCTGAAATACCTGACTTTGAAAAAGGCAGGAGAGGGATTTTTTCAGGTTGGCAATCTGAAATATATGATCTCCTCAGCAGAGGTTGATCTTGGCATATTTACACGTCAACCGAAATTATGGATCGGAAACCCTGAAATGATTGCTTTTTGTCCGGTGAAGGAAGGTTGGGACCTGTCGCATAATAGTATCTCAGAGAATGTTTATATGGCTCATGAAAAGTGTTATAACGAAACTGATTTTCCAAGACTAAAATCGAAAAACCAGGATCTGATCCGCATCAATAACCTGATCTGTATTTCACTTTTCTCAGATAATGAGGATTCTTTGCAGGCTACCAATGAACTTGGAATGATTTTCGGCGACGTCGAGCCCCGACTTGCACATGTATTGCGTCATCGTTTGGAAGCCCTTGCTTACCATCCTGAAGAAGCTATCCGGACATTGGCTTACCGTTTAATTTTGCTGAAAGCTCCGGAACCTGAACAAATCCCGTATATGCCGTTCTTTATTGAATCCGGACTTTCTTTCCTGGATGAAGATTCCATCAAAGAAATTGCCTCAAGCAATTTTGGAAAACACAGATTGGATGCGCTCAAACAACGATTATACTGGTATCGCACGCACCTTCATTGGCCTGCAGAAGAACAAAACCAGAGACAATTCGAAACTGTGCTGAGGATGTTATTCAATTTTGCAGTTCAGCACCTGGAATATTATGTTTCGATCCGGGCAGAGTTATCGCGGTGGATCCTTCATAAAATGGATCCCTATCTCTCAAAGCGCGCAGAAGAATATTTTTTCAGGCTTGCCGAGGTATTTGAAAAATCTATCGAAGAACGGTTGCCCCGGCATCCAATGCAAGCCTGGCAGGAAAAGATGATGTTTGAATACGGATTGCAGGAGCGTGAGAAAGAGAAAATCCTTCACATTTTTCAATCCACTACTTTTTTGCAGGAAAGCATTGTGCTTGCCTTCAACGAGCGTGAATTTGACCTTAGCGATGTTCCTGACGGCGGGATCTGGGTTCTGCGTTTGCAGGCATTCAAGGAATTCAAGCACTACCGGCTTAGCATCAACACCAATGCCGGGAAACATTTCGACCTCCACATAGTGATGGCTGAAAATCTTTACTTCAAACCTAAACCGGATACTTTTTACTGGCTTGCTTCCCTTGCCGGTTTCCCTTATGGACCCGCTGTTGGACCTTTCCTCGGAAGCAGCAGGCCAAATTTCGGGATTCTCAGTACACAATACATCGGTGGGTTGACTGCCTGGGATAAGATCCGCGAGTTTTCAGAAATCCACAAATCTGCCGGTTACCTGAGAGCCAATTCATGGAAGAAGGTTTTCACAAAAGCTTTTACTGTTATTTTTAGGGCATGGCATAACAGCGGTTTCCAGATCGTCCCTGGAATAATTTCCCCTGCTAATGTGGTAGTTCCTGAAATGGATTTTAGGGAAAGTGCTGTATTGCTCTCTTTAACGGGTTGGACAACATATAAAAACACAATATCACTTGCAGGACCGATTGTTCAGGATTTTTATTGCAAAACTGCTTCACTGTATCCCTGGTGTAAAAGCCAGTTGGATGTGAACTGGATTTTTGATGCCTGTGTTGAAGCGTTGGGAAAAGAAGAAGCTACGGACTTCCTGAAAACTCTGCAACGTGATCTTGCGGAAAAACCCATGAACTATTTTGACAATGGCAACCTGCTCGATGATCTCAATAAATACATGGAAGTTAACCTGGGCCGGTGTTACCTGCCACTCACTTTATATTGTGCAATTGATCAGTACGGAGAATGGTATCGCATGAATCCGCTGACTACTGGCAATGCCAAGGAACAGACCCTTTTTGAATTACTGGAACTGTACAAATTGCAGGGATATCCGGAGCTTATCCGGTACTATTTTTACCGTCATTCCTATTTTGTGGATGCTGATGATAAAATTCTTTCAGCCTTTGACAGACTTATTGAAAAGATGCAAAACGACCAGGAAATTCCCCCAATACAGCTATTGGAATTGTCGGAATTGCAGTCTTCCATCGTTGATGACGAAGATAAGAATCTATTCAGCAGAATGGTATTCCCCAGGTTACAGTTTGCACGAAAAGTCGATTTTGTAAAAGTAGGAGAAAACCTGAAAGAACATGTCGTTGTGAAGTTTAACTTGCTGGATAAATCCGGTGCTGCCTATATCCAGCGTGAACCTGTTGAACCCAGAGAAATCGGTCAGCTTTACCAACTTTTTTTCAGGGAAAATTATCCCAAAGAAATTTCTGGTGCTGATCATCATTATGTGGTGACGGATGAAAATGAAAAAATTATTGGAGGACTGACCTGGCGTCAACTTGAAAATAGAAATGTGCTTTTGGACGGTATCGTCGTTACATCCTCTTTACAGGGCAGGGGAATTGCTTCAGGGATGATCGAGAATTTCTTTACGAGCATGGCTGTGCGGGGTGTAAAAGTTGTGAAAGCTCATTTCCTTTTCGGGAACTACTATTTAAAACATTATTTTGAAGTTGATAAGAAATGGGGCGCGCTGATCAAAAACCTGAATGAGAATGGTTCTTTTGGAGCAGGACATACTGATTAATTATTATTATTCAATGGTTTTCTCGCAGAGTTCCGCAAAGTTTTTCGCAGAGTTCCGCTGAATTATACAGCACGTTATCAGATTTTCTGCGAAACTCTGCGATTGTATCTGCGAAACTCAGCGAGAAAAAAAACTTTTAAGTAATCACAAATATTAAAACAAAATATCAACAAATGAACGGCGAAAAAATCACCATCAAAAATGGAACCCTTGTTGTTCCTGATCACCCAATTATTCCCTTCATAGAAGGTGACGGTACCGGCCCGGATATCTGGAATGCGAGTATCAGGGTGTTCGATGCTGCAGTTGAAAAATCATATTCCGGGAAACGCAGGTTAGTCTGGCTTGAAGTATTGGCCGGGGAAAAAGCATTTAAACAAACAGGAGAGTGGCTGCCAAAGGAAACGTTGGATCTGATCCGTAAATACATTGTAGCTATTAAAGGGCCGCTGACAACACCCGTTGGTGGCGGAATCCGTTCACTGAATGTGGCGTTACGACAGATCCTTGATCTCTATGTCTGCCTCAGGCCTGTGAAATATTTCAAGGGAGTGCCATCTCCGGTCAGGCATCCTGAAACCACTGATATGGTTATCTTTCGTGAAAATTCTGAAGATATTTATGCCGGAATTGAATGGTTGGATGGAACTCCTGAAGCAAAAAAAATTATTACTTTCCTGATCAATGAGATGGGAGTTAAGAAGATCCGTTTCCCGGAATCCTCCTCCATTGGGATTAAACCGGTTTCAAGAGAAGGTACAGAGAGATTGGTAAAAGCGGCACTTGAGTACACGCTGTTGCACAACAAACCTTCTCTTACCCTTGTCCATAAAGGAAATATCATGAAATTCACGGAAGGTCAATTCAAGAAATGGGGTTATGAACTGGCCGAACGCGAATTCGGTGACAAGGTTTTTACCTGGCAGCAGTATGATAAAATCAAAGATCAGCTAGGAGAAGTTGCTGCCGATCTTGCTCAGCAAACTGCGTTGGGAAGTGGTAAAGTCATTGTGAAAGATGTCATCGCCGATGCTTTCCTGCAACAGATCCTGACGAGACCAGCGGAATATTCTGTCATTGCCACACTGAACCTGAACGGGGATTATATTTCAGATGCCCTTGCAGCAATCGTAGGCGGGATCGGTATTGCACCTGGCGCAAATATCAATTATGAAACCGGCCATGCGGTATTTGAAGCCACACATGGAACAGCTCCGAAATACGCCGGAAAAGACATGGTGAACCCGGGTTCTGTCATACTCTCCGGTGTGATGATGCTGGAATATCTTGGTTGGTCTGAAGCTGCCGCATTAATTGTCGGTGGGCTTGAAAAATCTATCCTGAAGAAACGGGTGACTTATGATTTTGAAAGACAAATGGAAGGAGCAACGAAACTCAGGTGCTCTGAGTTTGGAAGTGAGATCATTAGCAACATGTAAAGATTTTTATTTTTACACGAAATTCCACGAAGAAATCACGAGGTTCTACGAAGAAAATTCTCCGTGAAACTTAGTGTTCTCAGGTTTCAATAGTAACAAATTCCGAAGACTTTAATTGAATTTACTCCTCCTGAATAGGATGAATATCAAATGGCACCCCGATTTTATTTCCATCGGATCTCAACTCTTCCACAATGGGTTTGATGAGTGGCACGCCATGTTCTTCATTGAATTCCGCATAAGCAAATTCCTTTTCCCCGGCAACGAGGATTTCTTCTCTGCCCACAGCCAAAGGAGAAGTCTTAAGCAAACCAATCATATCATCCATTTGTTTTTTAAAATCAATAAGCGGACGGAATGCTTCAATGTTAACAGCCATGAAGAAATGAGACACCGCCGTAGGTTCAGGCTTTGCAGGACCACCAACGTTGGTAAGAAATTTTCCTCCCGACAATGTTGAACAGAGGATCTCGACAAGAAGGGCTAATCCGTAACCTTTATAACCAGCGGTGATTTCCATCCCCCCCAATGGCAGCAACGCGCCGTGACCGCCGGGTTTTATTTTTGAAGGATCGTTGGTTACATTCCCATCTTCATCAACACCCCAACCGATTGGAATATGTTCTTTTTTCTTTTCATAAAGCTGGATTTTCCCATAGGCAACAGCACTTGTCGCCATATCCAGAACATAGGGATAACGGCTGTATGAAGGAACAGCAACGGAAATGGGGTTCGTACCAAGAATTGCTGTTTTTCCATATGTAGGAGCAACCAGCGGTTGCGAGTTTGTCAGGCTTAGTCCGATCATATCATGCTCAAGTGCCATCATTGAGTAATAACCAGCGATACCATAATGGTTGCTGTTGTTAACAGTGATGGCGGCCAACCCGGAAGCTTTTGCTTTTTGAATACAGAGTTTCATTGCTTTATGCGAAACTACCTGCCCGCAGCCATTGCCTCCATCAATAAGCGCGGTGGTTGGAGTTTCGCTAACAATTTTATAAGGCGTTTTGGGATCGATATACCCTTTACTGATCCGGTTTCCGTAATAAGATCCAAGACGGATCAAACCGTGTGAATCGACTCCACGGATATCGGCACATATCAATACGTTCCCGACAATTTTGGCATCTTCTTCCGGGACTCCAAGCTTTGTCATATACCGGATTACGAAATCCATCAATTCGTCTTTTTTAAATCTAAGAATTGTTTCCATAGTGCTATATTTCGGTTTAAATTTGATCTATTATGCTGGATTACTTATTGTTTCTGAATGAATCCTTCAACGACCCATTTTGCAAATGGGAAACTACTAGTAATTTAAAATGAAACATTTTTTAATACATGAATGATGATGAGAAAACCAGTTGCATTATTCATGAATGAGCATATTTCAAAAGTATTTCAAATTTACGAAGATTATTATCATCTTCGAGTTTCGGTTTTTTAATTAATTCAAATTTAGCCTGGAAGTGTCATCACGCCAGTTGATCAATTTCATCGAAAATTTCATAATTCCTTTTTGTTAATTCTTGTTAAAAACGGGAATCACAACGAGTAAGTATTAATTTTGTATGATATTGTTGAAATTAATGATCTAACTTTTTTATTCTTAGGAAAAATTGCCATGGAATACAATTTCACTGAAGAACAAATCATGATTCAACAGTCGGCCAGGGATTATGCCCAGCGCGAACTGATCAAAGATGTTCTCGAAAGAGACTTAAAGTCAGAGTATCCGACACAACACATAAAAGCCTTAGCAGATCTGGGTTTTCTTGGGATGCTTGTGAGTACGAAGTACGATGGGGGAGGAATGGATACTATCTCCTATGTTCTGGCTATGGAAGAACTATCAAAAGTCGATTCGTCAGTTGGTGTCATAATATCCGTGAACAACTCATTGGTTTGTTATGGTCTTGAAGCATTCGGAACGGAAGAGCAAAAGGAAAAACACCTTCGGCCGCTGGCACGTGGAGAAAAAATTGGTGCATTCCTTTTATCTGAGCCAAATGCCGGTTCTGATGCTACTTCCCAAAAGACCATGGCCATTGATAAAGGTGATCATTACCTGGTAAATGGCACCAAGAATTGGATCACAAATGGAAATTCAGCATCCACTTATATCCTGATCGCACAAACACACCCGGAAAAGGCACACAAAGGCATCAATGCTTTTATCGTAGACCGTCATGCACCGGGCATCTCACTGGGGCCACATGAAGACAAAATGGGCATGCGGAGCTCAGATACGCATTCGGTCATGTTCACGGATGTTGTTGTGCCGAAAGAAAACCGTATCGGGGAAGATGGCTTCGGATTTAAATTTGCCATGAAAACGCTCGAAGGCGGTCGTATCGGTATCGCTGCACAGGCATTAGGGATTGCACAAGGTGCATACGAAAGAGCGCTGAAATATGCAAAAGAAAGGAAAGCCTTCGGAACGGAAATCATTAATCATCAGGCAATAGGATTCAAACTGTCGGAAATGTATATGAGGATCGAAGCTGCACGACATTTTTGCCTGAAAGCAGCCTGGTTGAAAGACCAGAACAAGCCGTACGGAACAGCAAGCGCGATTGCAAAATACTGGGCTGCTGAAACAGCTATGTTTGTGACTACTGAAGCTGTTCAGATCCACGGAGGTTATGGATATGTCAGGGAATATCATGTTGAACGCCTCATGCGTGAAGCCAAACTGACGCAGATCTACGAAGGCACCAGCGAGATACAGCAGGTCATCATTTCCCGTGCAATTATGAATGATTAATTTCTAATTTGCTTTCAGATGCAGGACACGAAAGTCTATCAGCCGGAAAACCATGTCCGTATTGTTACTGCAGCTTCCCTTTTCGATGGACATGATGCTACCATCAACATCATGCGCAGGATATTGCAATCCAGCGGAGCAGAAGTGATCCATCTTGGACATGATCGCTCTGTGCAGGAAATCGTCGATTGTGCTATTCAGGAGGATGTTCAGGCCATTGCACTGACCTCTTACCAGGGAGGCCACATGGAATTTTTTAGATACATGGTCGACCTGTTGAAGGACCAGGGGTGTGGCCATATCCGGATTTTCGGCGGTGGCGGTGGGGTAATACTCCCTCATGAAATCCAGGAATTACATAAGTATGGAGTAACCCGGATTTTTTCACCAGATGATGGCAGGGAAATGGGACTGCAAGGAATGATCAACCTGATTATGGAAATGTCGGATTTCCCTGTCGGAAATGTTAAACCAGCAGATCTCAATAAAATTCACCAAAAAGATAGCAGGATAATTGGCAGCTTGATTTCGGCAGCTGAGAACTTTCCGGAAAAGGCGAGACCTTTGATGGAAAAAATTGAAAAGTTAACTGAAAATCCCAGGATCCCAGTTCTTGGAATAACCGGAACGGGCGGTTCAGGAAAATCTTCTCTTGTGGATGAGATCGTACGAAGATTTCTTACCGATCTCCCGGAAAAAACCCTGGCAATTATTTCTGTTGATCCTACCAAACGTAAGACCGGCGGTTCTTTGCTTGGCGACCGTATCCGCATGAATTCCATCAACCACAAAAATGTTTTCATGCGGTCGCTGGCTACGCGTCAATCCAATCTTGCCTTATCGAAATATGTTAAGGATGCCATCCGGATTGTGAAAGCCGCTGCATTTGACCTCGTGATTGTCGAGACTTCAGGAATTGGCCAATCGGATACAGAAATCGTTGATCACAGCGATCTTACTTTGTATGTGATGACTCCTGAATATGGTGCAGCCAGTCAGTTGGAGAAAATAGATATGCTCGACTTTGCTGACCTTGTTGCCGTCAATAAATTTGATAAACGCGGTGCACCTGATGCTTTAAGGGATGTGAAGAAGCAATACCAGCGAAACCATAAACTATTTGACAGGAATCTGGATGAAATGCCGGTTTTTGGTACAGTTGCTTCACAATTTAATGATCCGGGGATTAACACGCTTTACAAAGCGCTGATTCAAAAAATTGCTGAAAAGACAAAAGTGATTTTTTCTAGTAATTTTGAAGATAAAAATGAAATGTCGGAAAGGATTTATATCATTCCTCCGGCGCGTGTACGTTACCTCGCGGAAATTGCTGAAACCATCAGGAACTTTAACAAATGGGTTGAAGACCAGTCAAGGATCGCCCAGCATCTTTATTCTATTGCACAGACCATCGAAACCATCAGAGAAAAGCCGGAGCGATTGAACCGAGTGCAAGCTGCACCTTGTAATAAAACCGGTATTATGCTTGAACTGGATCTTCTTTTTGAAGAAGTGACAAAAGAGCTCGATCCGGCCAACCTCGAGATCATCAGATCATGGGAAAAAAAGAAAAAATCCTATGCGGAGGATTTTTATTCGTATGAGGTCAGGGGAAAAGAGGTCCGGGTTGAGACTTATTCCGAATCTCTTTCCCATCTTAAAATTCCCAAAATTTCCTTACCAGCTTATCAGGCATGGGGCGATATTCTGAGATGGAATCTTCAAGAGAACGTTCCCGGAGAATTTCCTTATGCAGCCGGGGTATTTCCATTCAAACGTGAAAGCGAAGATCCCACGCGGATGTTCGCGGGTGAAGGTGGTCCGGAACGCACCAATAAACGATTTCATTACCTTTCCACCGGGATGCCTTTCGTAAGACTATCAACGGCTTATGATTCAGTCACTTTATATGGCCACGACCCGGAATTACGACCAGACATTTACGGAAAAATTGGTAATTCAGGTGTATCTGTATGCTGTCTTGATGATGCTAAAAAGCTCTATTCGGGTTTTCATCTCCTCGATCCGACCACTTCGGTATCCATGACGATTAACGGGCCGGCGCCTGCCATGGCCGGCTATTTTATGAATGCTGCGATTGATCAGCAATGTGAGTTGTATATCATGCAAAATGGCTTGAAGGAAGATGTTGAAAGGAAAATCAATACAATCTATGATGAAAGAGGAACTGTTCGGCCAGCCTATCAGGGCAATCTTCCAAAAGGGAATAATGGCCTGGGATTATTTCTTCTGGGTGTCACCGGCGACAAAATCTTACCTGCCGAAATCTATCAGAAGATAAAAGACGAGACGCTGAGTAAAGTCAGGGGAACCGTTCAATCCGATATCCTTAAAGAGGACCAGGCACAAAACACCTGCATCTTCTCAACAGATTTTGCTCTGAAAATGATGGGGGATGTTCAGGAATATTTTAACGACCATGACGTCCGTAATTTTTATTCCGTTTCAATTTCCGGTTATCATATTGCTGAAGCTGGCGCAAATCCTATTTCCCAGCTTGCGTTTACGCTGGCAAATGGTTTCACTTATGTGGAATATTATGTTTCAAGAGGGATGGACATAAACAAGTTTGCACCAAACCTCTCTTTCTTTTTCTCCAATGGTTTGGATCCTGAATATTCCGTCATTGGCCGTGTAGCAAGACTGATCTGGGCAAAAGCCATGAAACACAAGTACAAGGCCGATCCCCGGTCGCAGATGCTGAAATATCATATTCAAACGTCCGGCCGTTCACTGCATGCCCAGGAAATTGATTTCAATGATATCAGAACTACACTGCAGGCTCTATATGCCATTTATGATAACTGCAACTCTCTTCATACCAATGCCAACGATGAAGCTATCACCACTCCAACGGAAGGGTCGGTCAGACGTGCAATGGCCATTCAGATGATCATCAACCAGGAGCTTGGATTGGCGAAAAACCAGAATCCAAATCAGGGAGCGTTTATCATCGAAGAATTAACCAATTTAGTTGAAGAAGCCGTGTTGATGGAGTTTGACCGCCTTTCGGAACGCGGTGGAGTACTTGGTTCAATGGAAACAATGTATCAGCGGGGAAAAATCCAGGAAGAATCCCTCTATTACGAAAGCCTCAAGAATAATGGGAAACTACCAATAATCGGGGTCAATACTTTTCTCTCTCGTCAGGGTTCACCTACCATTCTTCCGGGAGAAGTGATACGGGCTGCTGAATCGGAAAAAAAATACCAGATCACAATGCTCGGAGAGTTGCATAAAACCTTTTCCGATGAAGTTGTTGTCCAACAAAAAAAATTGATTGATGCAGCAACGAAAAATCATAATATCTTTGAAGCATTGATCGAAGCCACAAAGGTTTGTTCTATCGGACAGATTACACAAACACTTTTTAGTGTTGGCGGACAGTACAGAAGAAATATGTAAAACTTAACACTACTTCATAAATGATAAAATTCAATATTCTCGTCGTTAATCCAAAGGATTACGAAACCCAGATTGCAGTTTATGACAATTATAAACTGTTATACATGATCAGCAGAAGACACTCGAAAGAAGAATTGGCAGGCTTTAAATCTATATACGACCA
>CAIWTA010000135.1 GCA_903915465.1 uncultured Bacteroidales bacterium
AACTCCCACCTGAGATGTTTCAAAAATCATAAAGCGCCAAGTAAAAACAGGATCAGCTGGATCATCAATGTAAACATTCATAATATAATTACCTGAAAATCTTGGTTTTAAATCAGCGGTCGGAAAAATCAAAGAATAATGCGTATAATGAACAGTCGTATTAAATGAATACGCAAAATCATCGATATTATCTTCATTGTATCCTTCAATATAATCTGTCGGCTGCAAATTGGCAGAAAGTGTCCAATCTGATTGACAATGAAGGATAGTGAATTTGTAATATTTCAGATCGGCATCAAGGTCATCAAAGGTCAATTTAAGTTTCTCATCTGACTTCAGCCGAATGACGGGAGCTGCTAATTCGAAACCTTCTTTAAAAAACAGAACGGTCTTGATATTAGTCTTCAAGATCAGGTTTTTGTAAACGGGATTGGGAGAAGCATAAGAGCAGAATCCATATTGAAGATATCCCACGATCAGTAGCATAAGGAAGCAAGACCATCTTTTAGCATTGATAATAATATTCATTGATCGGAAAAATTTACATTCAGGTTATTGGATTCCTTGCCTTCTGAATTCAGCGCAGACAATTGCTGTTGCCACTGCAGCATTCAGTGATTCAGGTGCTGAAGGTGCATTATTGTTGGCAAATGAAGGTATTTGAAGACGGGTGTTAACATATTCAGAGACCTCTTTTGAAATCCCATTAGACTCATTACCTATTACAATAATCCCGGAGGAGGGGAGATTACAGGAATAAATATTTTCCCCGGACATGAATGTGCCAAACACTTCAGTTGATCCCTTTATCTGCTGCAAGAAGTCACCAAGGTTGGCATATATTGCTTTAACCCTGGCAATTGATCCCATGGTTGCCTGAACAACTTTAGGGTTGTAAAGATCAACCATATTTTCAGAACATATAATCGTGCCAATGCCAAACCAGTCGGCTATTCTCACAATGGTTCCCAAATTTCCAGGATCTTTGATATCATCAAGCATTAAAATGATCTCATCCTGAAAAGATGATGGAAGCTCTGCAGCCTCAGGAATAGTTACGATTGACAGGACAGGACTGGGGGAGGAAAGTGCAGATATCCGGCTCATCTCGCTTTCAGAGACGAGCGTAAAGGAGATGTTGTTTGCTCCCAGGATAGCACGATTCAAGGAAATCCATTGCTGTTCAGCAAAAACTTCTTTCACCACAAATCGGCTACTGATCAGGTCTAATACAAGCCTGGAACCTTCCGCAATAAATTGATCGTGTATTTCCCTAAATTTCTTTTGCTTAAGGGACTGAATGAATTTGACCTGGTTAATGGAAATCATAAATAATTTCTTCCAGCCAAAGACAGGGATGGAAAGTTATTCAGCAAAGACCTCGAAGTTGATCTCAACCTGAACATCTTTATGCAGATGAATCCTGGCTTTATAACTTCCAAGCTCTTTAATATGTTCTCCATCGACATGGATCTTCTTACGATCGATATCAATTTTGAACTGGTCTTTCAGTGCGCCAGAAATCTGGATTGCATTGACGGACCCGAAGATTTTCCCTGATTCAGCAGCTTTCGCACCAATTTTTACGGTAATATCTTTTAGTTTATCTGCCAGAGATTCAGATTCATTACGGACTTTACTTTCCTTGTGAGCCTTTTGTTTCAGATTTTCAGTCAGGATCTTTTTATTTGTCTCAGTGGCAAGAATGGCCAATGACTTGGGAATTAGAAAATTCCTGGCATAGCCTGGTTTCACGTTGACCTTATCATTTGCGTATCCCAGATCAGGAACGTCTTGTGTTAAAATAACTTCCATTGCCACCTCCCTATTTAAGTAAGTCTGCTACATAGGGCATCAAGGCGATATGCCGAGCCCGTTTAATTGCCTGTGATACTTTCCGCTGGTACTTTGTTGATGTACCGGTAATTCTCCGCGGGAGGATCTTACCTTGTTCATTAACAAACTTTAAAAGGAAATCGGCATCTTTATAGTCGATATATTTTATGCCACTTTTTTTGAAGCGACAATATTTTTTCTTTTTGGTGTCGACCGCTATCGGGGTCAGATATTTTATTTCACCTGATTGTTGAGTTGCCATATTCTGTATATCTTATATTGGTCAATTGGGTTATTCTTCTTTTTGTTTCTCGGCTTTGATCTTGTTTCGCTTTTTTTCACTATAAGCGAGCATATGGTTATCCAAAACCACTGTCAGAAACCGCAGGATTCTCTCATCCCGCTTGAATGTAACTTCCCATTCTCTGATAACCGTTGGATCGGTTTTAAATTCGATCAAATGGTAAAATCCTGTTGATTTTTTCTGGATGGGATAGGCCAGCTTTCGCAAGCCCCAACTGTCCTCATAAACAATTTCCGCCTCTTTCGATTTGAGAAATTTTTGATACTTTTCTACCGTTTCCTTCATCTGTTCATCAGACAAAACGGGAGTCATAATGAAAACGGTTTCATACTGTTTTAACATCTGTTTGA
>CAIWTA010000136.1 GCA_903915465.1 uncultured Bacteroidales bacterium
AACCAGATGACCATCAAGTATCATATTGAGATACCCGATGATTATTTTATGAACCGTTATCCTTCTCCGGATTATACCCGCGAGCAGCGTGAGTCGGCAAGAACAAGGGTATTGGCAGAAATGAATGACTTCCTTTCTGATGTTGAGAATACCGGTAAAGCCTTTCTCACCTTTACCTTCTTCAACAAATTCAAGAGTGAGTACCTGGCAGGGTGGAAGATCAATGTGATCGACAACAAGCTCAAGGATGATGCTTATTTGCCGGATTCCCAGGCAGCGAATTCAGAAATATTATTTGCCATCGGGGTTGATCCCTGTCTGGTAGGTTCAGGACTTCCTGGCGGGAATCTGGGAGCAGGCTCTGGATCTGATAAACGTGAAGCCTTCTGGCAACTTAATGCTGAGATGGGCATTTACCGGCAGATCAGCCTGGAGCCATTGTATTTCATCCGTGATTTCAATAAATGGTCTCCGGATATCGAGTTTGATTACGTGACCGTGGATACCTCCCAGACCATGCAGGATCATCCTACAAAAATTGACAAACGAATCGATAAGAACATCGCATGACAAGGTTCATTGATAATCTTTCACAGGTTTTGACCGCTGCATCAATAAATGTCAGCAACTCGATTGAAAACTGGTTTCCGTACATCGATGAAGCACAGGAAACATTCATCAAACCTGTTCTGGGTGATGTTCTTTATGGTCAATTACAACGTTTATTGGACCCTGTTATTCTCGATCCGAAGGATGGACCCATCGACAGCCGTTTGGCTGATCTTCTGGTCATGATCCGTAAGCCATTAGCTCTTTATGCTTTGTGGCTTGGCTCTGATGAATTCGGAGTAAGCATTTCAGCTCAGGGTATCCAGGTCATTGAAACACCTACCCACAAAACAGCCCCACAATACCGTGTTCAGAACCTCAAAGAGAATTGGATCCGAAGGGCAAACACTTCGCTGGACCTTGTTCTCAAATTCCTTGATGAACATAAAGAAGACTACCCCAACTATGTATGTCAGGACGCTGACCTTTTTATCAGTGGTACCCTTGAGTTCAACAGTGAGGTGGATATACGCGAGAGCAGACGGGTTTTCGTAAGCCTCAAACCTATCATTCGCTCTGTTGAAAAGAAGTATATACGACCTACACTTTCTTCGGAATTATTTGATGAGCTGAAAGCGACCTTGCAATCCAAAGAGGGATTGTCAAAGGATCAGATCGTATTGATGGATCTGATCCGACCAGCTTTGGCTCATCTTACCATGTCCAGGGCACTATTGGAAATCTCAATCGATGTTCTGGATTGGGGAATTTTTGATACTGGTGGCAATACGTTTGCAAATGTCTCTTCAAAACAGGCATCCAACAAAGATCGTATCTCCATCATGGCTGAAGCCAATCAAAGAGATGGAGAATCCGAGTTGAAAGCCTTGCAGCAGTTCCTTGATGAATCGGCCAGCGAAGATCTATACCCGGCCTATTTTCACTCGACCCGATACGGAGGAAAAGCCAATGCTCAGCAGCGCAACGAATTCATAAATAAATCCGATAACTCATTTTTCCTTGCATGAAGCCACTTGATTATATCCTCCAGGATGTCTTTGATGTTATAAAGATCATCGCTATTCCGGTCATCGGATTCTTCCTCTATCAATTTTATATCGGAGTGATTGCCCTGAAGAAGTCTGTCGATAAACTCATCATCCAGATGCAGTGCCGTGAGACTTACTGCACCGAAAAGCATAAGGAGATCGGGGATCACTTGTGCCGCCATGATAACGGGATTGATGAAATGAAGGCAACCCTTGGTGATCATGGAGAAAGAATTTCAAAGGTTGAAGGTCAATTATCTAAATAAAAAAACATGAACGAGAGAATTTTTAAAAATTGGAAAACCACCCTGACTGGCATTCTAATGCTGGCATGTGGTTTAGCATTGGTCGGCTTGGGAAAGGCAACCCTGACCGAATACGTTGTATTTACCCCGGTCTGCTTTGCCTTGATCTTTGTCAAAGACCCATCCTTTAAAAAGTAGCAATGGCAAAGATAGAACTGTTTGCCCCCAAGATCCTTGCCTTTGAAGGCGGGTTTGTCGATGATCCCACGGACAGGGGAGGAGCTACGAACATGGGTGTCACTCTAGCCACCTGGAAAAATGTCGGGTATGATAAGGATGGAGACGGAGATATCGACGCCGATGACATCCGGCTGCTTTCAAAAGCAGATGCAATCGCTGTCCTGAAGCTCAGTTACTGGAACCGCTGGAAAGCGGACCAGATCAGTAATCAGAGCATTGCCGAAATCCTGGTGGATTGGCTTTGGGGTAGTGGCAAATGGGGAATTGTCATTCCCCAGCGATTGCTCAAAGTGCTTGTGGATGGCATCGTCGGGCCTTCGACCCTTTTTGCCGTGAATTCCTCTAACCAGAGAGGACTTCATGCAGCCATATTCCAGGCCAGAGTGACTTTCATCCGCGACCTGGTCAATAACCATCCGGAACAAATGAAGTTCTTTAACGGATGGATGAACCGTTTGAACCAATTCAAATTCGTCGCATGATAAAACCGGGTTTTCTGATCCTGCTCCTGGTCGTTTCATTGACCGGGTGCATTTCTGAGCAAAGATGCCAGAAACGCTATCCTCCGGCTGAAAGAACCGAAACGTTCATTCAGCACGATACCGTCACCAGTGTAAAAGATTCCCTGATCCCGCTACCTGCCGATAGCGGACTGATCCGGGCGTTGCTTGAATGTCGGGAAGGAAAGGTAGTTATCCGGCAGATCGAAGAGATCCAGCCCGGGAAGAAAATCGTTCCTTTTATCGATCTTAAAAACAACATTCTCATCGCTGGTGCAAAGATCGACAGCAGTTCAATCTATTTTGCCTGGAAAGAAACACATATCCGGGAGTCAAAGATCCAGGTGAAAGTCATCGAGAAACCGGTCTATAAGGTGACCGGCTTCCAGAACTTCCTGATATGGTCGGGGAAAATATTCTGGGTGATCCTGCTGATGGTTATTGGAGTTGCATTGATCCGTGCATTCATCAAAAAGAAGCTTCCGATATGAACCTTGTCGAAATTGACCATATCCGGCGATCCCTTCCTTCAGAATGGAACGAGCTTTCCCGAAAGCAGCTTCTTTATGTTTCAAGGCTCTTCAGCGAACAGCTCGCTATGGTTGATTTCAGGGTAAAGGCCCTTTTTGAATTCCTTTCCATTGGTAAAAAGACCTTCAAACGGATAACTCCGGAAGATGCCTATACCCTTTGTGAAAGTCTTGATTTCCTGAACAAGGAAGTCAGCCTGACCAGGAACTTAATTCCGGTGATCAAAGCAGGCATGAGGAAGTTTTACGGTCCAGCCGATGCAATGGTTTACTGCACCTTCGGAGAGTTCACCCTGGCTTGCTCTGCTCTTGATGAATTTCAGAAGACTGGTGAGGAGAAATACCTGGATGAACTGGTCGCTATACTTTACCGCCCAAAGAAAGTCTTCTGGTCCATCCGGAAGTATTTCACCGATAACCAGGATCACCGGGCGAGGTTCATGAATCGGACTTTGAAGAAGCGAACCGGAAAGCTTGGAAATTTGGATCACTGCTTGAAGTATTCAATCTATCTATTCTTTAACGGTGTTCTGAACTCATTGCCAGCCCTGTATCCATACGTTTACAGGCAAAAGGATGAAACCGACAGCCAAGACAACGGATGGGCATCTCTGATCATCTCCCTTGCTGATGGCAAGACCGATGATACAAGCCTGGAGACCATCATGAATTCAAACCTTTACAATGTATTCATTGGGCTGAACAAAAAGGCAAAAGAGTATCATGAATACATGAGCAAAATCGAATCCTATGACCGACATTAACAGTTATGTAGAGTATTTTCGCACCCTTGCCCGGGAACATAAGGAGATCAATGACTTTTATATGATGGACATCAACGAGCCGCTGGATGCGCTGCGGTCAACTATCAAATACCCCGCCCTGATCCTGACAAGTCTTTCAGGCAGCTTTGAAGCCTCGAACCTGGATAATATCCTGGATTCAGTTAACGGCGGCTTCATGATTCTCGGCCACCTGGCTCAGATCGATGACTTTTCCGCCGAAATGCAGCTTATTTCAAAGATGAAGCAGCTCGGGACTGATTTCATTGCCAGGATGCTATATGATCATTTGAGATGTGAACCATTGGCTGTTAAAGCCATTCCCGGATTCAATATCAATACAGTGACTTATGAGACGCTGGGGCCGGTGTTTGATAATGATTTTGGGGTTTTGTATTCATTTAAGATTAAAGATTTGTCAGACATAGAATTCAACCCTTTAAAATGGATCTGACATCAATTCCATTCAATTTCTTCCAGATGTTTTTTTAGAATTACAAGTCATTAAGGATCAAAGAGTACATTTTCATAAAAAATAAATTGAAAATGTTAGTCGAGATATAACTTTTATCTATATTTGACTTGATTTTTCTTTGGTTTACTTGATTTTACATGTTTTTGAACATAACAAAATTGGTAATAGTATCCCTTCCCGATTAAAGTTGCCTTTGTAATATATGTCTGTCTTGATATCCTTATTTATAAAGACTGAGTTATAAACCTAACAAACATGATTATGGAAAATTCAGATTTTAATCAACAGGAACAGAATGAATTTATTCTCACATCAGAAAGTAAAATCAAAGAATCAATCAAAGAAGAATTGGCAAAACTTCCTTTCCATATTCAGTTAGCGATTAATTCCTTCAATTGGTTAAATAAATGCCAACATATTGGCGAATCTTTTAGTCTCACAGAGAATGAGATTCATAACTTCAAAGTCGAAGTTGCATTGGTTATCCTTGGATTATCCGATATGGATGCATTGCATGAATTTCTTGATAGTGAAATTGGAGGTACAGGATGGGAGAAAATCGAAGGTTTGGTTACTGATAAAATTTTAGGACCACTCTTAGATTTAATCGAAATGTTAGAGCAGTATGATGTCACTTCACTAATTTATTGTTTTTTTGAGGATATATACACACTGGATCTTCCTGCAATTCTTGGAAAATCTACTTTTACAGGTACACGGCAATTACATAATAGCGAACTTACAATGAAATATTATGAATGTCCACTTGATCGCACTTTCCTAACTGCATTCGATATTATACGAATAGGATTTATATGGGAAGAAAAAGAAATTAAGTTTGGCGCCACTCCACTGGAAATAAAATTATTACCAAAGAGTAAGAAATTAAATGAGAACCAGATTGGCTTTTTGATTGATTCAATAGTTCATTCATGCGTTAGAGAAGATGAAGATTATTTGTTTGATGCAAGAAGGTTTAAAGAAGGAACCTGCCCATTTATGCTGCTTGATCATCCTAATGGACATGATATTGGAATCCACCAAAGTGACGATGCCGGATTTGGAATTTCTCTTGATATCAATATTACATATGAAGATTTTCTGAAATTTAGAGAAAAATATTTTAATAACTGACGCATGTTTAACTTAGGATTTAAGAAATGATATCGAAAATCGAACTTACTTTTTGAATATTTTAAATTATGGCACGTTTTTCAGTAAGAGTAATGTATACAAATGGTAAACCGGCTAAGGATGTCGGAGTTTTTATCGATTATGGAATTTTAAATGGTCATGATGAAAAAAGAACAGATAGCAATGGATGGGTTGAATTCCATAACCACGGAGATCATTCGGGATATATCTATGTTCACGGACATAAAATGGGAAATCATTCATTGTCGGATGGAAAAACGTACTCGTTTACAATTTGAATTATGTATTAAAGAAAGTGATTACTGAATTTTATTAATTGCCAAATTCCCTTCAGCTTATATAAATACTTAAACAATGTCAATTTATACTATTTGGATTCCTGGTGAGCGGGGTTATAAAGAGCACTACGATAGGATGAGAGTCTCAAATGACAATGTTAGTGCAATCAGACAACAAACTGACCAATTTAAAAAGTCGATTAGCCAGACTTCGAATCAGATTTCTGATCAGACAAAAAGCCTTATTATATGTAAAATAGCATACGGGGAGGCTGAAAACCGATTAGAGTAAGCATTAAATTAATAAATAATAAAATGAAAGTATCAATTGAACGCAAACGGCCTATGGTCAAGAAGTTGTTTGGCGGGACTAAGGAAGCCGACTACGAGTCCGCCTTGGTCACCATCAACCTCACCGAAGAGGAAAAAGAGATAATCAAACAGAACCGGCTTGAAGACAGCATGGTTTATGAACATCCCGAAGACGAGAGCGACTACGAAGAGGGTCAAGAGACAGCGAGGACTCATCCCAATAGTTATGCCGGAACACACCCAGCCCCAAGGTACAAGCGGTCGCGGTTTGTTAGCCACTTTCTCAAAGATCCAACCCAAGAAGTTTACGAGCGACTCGATACTCCCATGCGGTTTGCTGAAATACAGAAGGCCGTCGAGAATAACCTTCGAGAGCTAAAGAAGCTAATGGAAGGCATCCAGTCATTCCCAACAGACAAGAAAGACTTTGAGCTTTAGACAAGGCGAGTTTGAGCATGGTTTACGGGTTGACTGGAAACACTTACGGTGCATTGTTTAACTCGCTTTCGAGTACCATTGAAATTTGATTTTTTGGATTCATTTTGACCTCCGCTTTTTGATTAATTGGAGA
>CAIWTA010000137.1 GCA_903915465.1 uncultured Bacteroidales bacterium
GGAAAGGAAGAGCCTCTTTCCCGAAATAATATAACTTTTCCTTCACCGTTGAAAAAGCATTTTCATCCGGTTCATCCAATAAATTAACCAAGGCTGTCAGTTCAGGTCTGGGCTTTAAGATCTCCATTTTATTTCAGGGATGAAGGATAAGACTAATATTCACTGATGGTTTCCAAAACGCATTCCACAAGCTTGCGAATGAATGGTTTATGGTCTGTGCTATAATCTAAGGTTGCACGGTTTGCTATCAACAGGCAAACCGTCACCATTTCATGCCCGAGCATTGCCCCTAAGCCATAAAGTGCAGATGTTTCCATTTCAAAGTTGATAACCCTTTCACCATTAAAACGAAAACTTTGGATTTTTGTGTTCAGCTCCGGATCATGTAATCCCAACCTTAATATCCTTCCTTGTGGTCCGTAGAATCCTGTGGCCGTGGCTGTGATACCAGTCACCATTTGCTTGCTGAACCGGTTTATCAGTTTTTCCGATCCTTTCACAAAATAGGGTTTCGAAAGATCGGGATTCCAGTTTGTGTGTTTCATGAAAGCATCCGACATTGAGCGATTCATTCCCGCATTGGCAGCATCATAAAAATAAAGAAGATTGTCGAACCCAAGCCCATAGGAAGAAAGAGCAAATGAATTCACAGGAATATCCGGTTGGATGGCTCCCGAAGTACCGATTCTTATAATTGTCAGGGCTCGATGTTTATTCTTTATTTCCCTTTTACCCAGATCCACATTTGCAAGTGCGTCAAGCTCATTCATCACAATATCAATGTTGTCGGTACCGATACCAGTAGAAAGAACTGTTATTCTTTTACCTTTTAGTACTCCGGTGTGTGTAACAAACTCCCGGTTTTGAGCAGTACATTCAATATGATCGAAATAATGGGAAATTTCGGGTACCCGCCCCGGATCGCCAACAACAATAACTGAATCAGCCAGTTGGTCAGGTCTCAGGTTTAGATGATAAATTGACCCATCAGGATTAATGATCAGATCCGTAGCTTTAATGGTTGGCATATGTAAATTTTTTTCAAAATTACGCAATTTAATTTTATACAATTTTAAATGCAAACTGATAAAAGTATACATTCAATATTCGTTGTCCTTCTTATGGGGTCAGGACAATAGATTTTCCTATTTTTGTGAAAATGATATTTCGACGGATGAACTCATTTTTGTGTAGCTGTTTGTTTGAGAAAACAGGCTGTAAAGGTACGATTAAATCTGGACTCCCCAAATTCGGCGTTTTTGAAAATGTAACGTATTACGATCGAGGCCAGTCTGATTTGGGACCTGACGCACCAAATGTTTTGCTGTTGAATTTGTCATAAATAAGGTTCATCACAATAATCCGTACCTGTATAAAGTGAAAACATTAACCACAATAGGCACACTAGGTCACATTAGGGTCCTTTTTTTAATCTGGAAAATAATTTATTCCCATTGTTTTGTGTCTTTTTTAACAAATACTTCTGTGTCATCCTAAATGGTGCATAAACTAGAAAGATCAACAATGTATAAATTCTATTGTGGCCTATTGTGGTGAAAAAGAATTGTAACAAAAAGTACGCATTGTTGCGATGAGCCATAAATAATAATATTGAAATATGAGAACAGAAATTATTAACATCGGGGATGAATTGTTGATTGGGCAGGTAGTGAATACAAACGCTTCCTGGATGGCTTCGGAGATGGACCGTGCGGGGTTCTCCGTGCAAAGGGTAACAATACTTGCAGATAACCGGGAAGAAATCCTGAATATCCTTTCAGAGGCTGAAAATCGCTCTGAAATAGTATTGATCACCGGCGGTTTGGGGCCAACTAAGGATGATATTACAAAAGAAGCCATCTGCCAATACTTTGGAACAAAACTCGTTTTTGATGAGTCATCCTATGAGAATGTCGTCCGTATATTCAAGGATCGTGGTTTTCCTGTAACTGAACTTAACAGAAAACAGGCAGAAATTCCCGAGACAGCAATTCCCTTGCTAAATAAAAATGGTACTGCCCCCGGAATGTGGATAGAGAAAGATAAGCCGGGCGGAAGCGGAATGACCGTGTTCATCTCCTTACCCGGCGTTCCTTACGAGATGAAGAGTTTGCTCACAAATGAGGTGATACCAAGGTTAACGCAAAAGTTTTCACCTCTTCCATCTTTTCATAAGACCATTCTTACACAAGGTATTGGTGAATCATTTTTATCAGATATCCTTGAAGATTGGGAAAAAACGTTACCCTCTTCCCTGCACCTGGCCTATCTGCCACAACCCGGAATTGTTCGTCTCCGGCTAACAGGATCAGGGTCGGATAAAAATTTCCTGGCAGAGCAGGTGGAAAGGGAAGTGGAAAAACTTTATAATCTTATTCCTGAATATATTTTCGGTGAGGAAGAGGAAACACTGGAGGGGATCATCGGGAAGTTGCTGGCAGAAAGGAATTATACACTCAGTACTGCGGAAAGCTGCACAGGAGGCTATATTGCTCATTTAATTACACGGATACCCGGAAGCTCAGGATATTACAAAGGAAGTGTAATTGCCTATTCAAACGAGATTAAGAAAAAGGAACTGGCAGTCAGAGAGGAAAGTCTTTTCGCTTATGGTGCTGTAAGCGAGGTCGTTGCTTCGGAAATGGTACTTGGTATTCAGCAAAAATTTGCCACCGATTATGCCATCGCCACGAGTGGGATTGCCGGCCCTGATGGCGGAACACCAGACAAACCGGTTGGAACTATATGGATAGCCATTGCAACACCCACAAGTCTCCAAGCCTTTCACTATCTGATGGGAGACGAGAGGGAACGCAACATCCGCAAGACCGCATTACAAGCTTTAAACTTGCTGAGAAAAGCAATTATTTCTCCCATATAACTCTTACTAACTATCTGATAACCAACAAATATATTCTCTCTTGATTTTCCATTAATCTATAACACTCCGATGATTTTTATCACACGTAGATCCACGAAGTCAATGATTGCATTTCTTCGTGATATAAATGAACTACCACACAGCATGCAACGGGGTATCAGAATTCCTGCATTCTGAATTCCTGCATTCTCAAAGAATAAATGCGTAGCAAGCTATGGGGAATTGATCCAAAAAGAAATTAAACTTGAGTACTTTGGATAATCCAAAGCTAAAATTATATTAATTGGTTTACAGATTCTTACATCCTGAGTGAAATTTATTTACTTATAATCGGACTAAATTAAGATTTTTATTCGTATCTTGCAGCGAAATTTTTATTCCAGGGCTACCGATAAACATTCACTTATTCCAAAATAAAATGCTATGAAATTGCTTGTGCAGGAAATGTTCTTGCAAACCGTGAATGCCAATGACGATTATTCCTTGCTTTCCACTGATTGTTAATCTATCAAAACACTGACCATGAAAAAAATTCAGTTATTTACCTTCTTTGTTTTAATCATTGTTCTGCCATACAAAGGGCTGTGCACCATTTTACATGTACCTGCAACTTACAACTCTATTCAGGAAGGTATCGATGCCTCTGTCGACGGAGATGTCGTTTTGGTTGAACCGGGTACATATTTTGAGAATTTATACCTGAACGGTAAAAATATAGTTCTTTGTTCCAATTATTTCATGACCAGTAATCCAGCATTCATTGCAAGTACCATCATTGATGGAAGCAATGCGGGACGCGTCATTACGATCAATAACTATGAAAATTCATCCTGTCAGGTTATCGGGTTGACAATCCAGCATGGAAACTCCACGGTACCATGGACGCCTGTTGAGACAGATGGAGGAGGCGGGATTTTTATATTGGATTCATCACCTCAAATCCACAATTGCATCATTCAAAATAACCAGTCATCTGGTTTTGGTGGGGGACTGTCGCTTTACGGTTCACTTTCAAGTGCAAAAGTGATGAATTGTACCATTCAGAATAATACAGCCGATAGTTTTGGCGGAGGCGTATTTATGGGTGATTGCAGTCCGGATGCAACAATTGTCAATTGTATCATTACCGGTAACACGAATACAAATAATAACGGGTTTAATGGTGGCGGAGGCGGTGTGAACCTTTACCATTCCGGTAAACTGGAGAATTGTCTGATTACGAATAACAGCGCTCCAAATTCACCGGTTGGCGGAGGTGGTGTTCAATGCGACTGGGCTGATATCGCAAACCACAGCACGCTCATTACCGGATGCACCATTACCCAAAATACTGCTTTAAATTGGGGAGGAACGAGTTATGTGATCGAGGGCGGTGAGTTCCGGAATTGTATCATCTGGGGGAATACCGACAATCTTGGTAACCCTTCCAATTATGACGGGAATTCTTATGTTTATTGCTGTGCCGATCCCCTGCCGGCAGGCACAGGGAATATTTCTGCAGATCCGAATTTCGTTGATCCGGTTTTGGGCAATTTCAGGTTATCAACAGGAAGCCTTTGTATCAATTCAGGTGACAATTCTTTTGCTACCCAGACCTTTGACCTTGATGGAAATGCCAGGATTAATGACAATACAGTAGACATGGGTGCTTATGAAAATAGTGACTTAGCAGGAATTGAAGTGCAGATCGGATCCGGGTTTAATCAGACAAGCCAGTTTCCCATTTATTCATGCTACAATTACAATTACAGTCAGCAGATCTATCTTGGAAGTGAAATTACTGGTGGAGGAGGTTCTGCAGGACTTATTAAAAAGATCAGGTTCTTCTATACAGGAAGCGGTTCACAACCTTCTAAATGGGCTAACTGGACTGTTTACCTGGGAAATACTGCAAAGACTGAGTTTGCAAGCACGTCAGATTGGGTACCGGTCACTTCAATGACGCAGGTCTTCACTGGAATAATTCCCAATCCCGTCGACGGAACATGGCTTGAAATTACCTTACCGGCTCCTTTTTATTATTCCGGAAGCAACATTGTAGTTGCAGTGGATGAAAATTCCAGTGGTTATGACTGTACGGCCCAATGGGGCTCATTTTATTCCGGAGCGCCCCGCGGACTCCATTATTACGATGATGGTACCAATCCCGATCCTGCATCGCCTCCTGATGGCATCATAGATCCTAGCATTGACCAGATACAGTTTCAGATTAACCCCGCTGTCGGATCAATTGAAGGTTTTGTCACCGAAGAGCCCGATTGTGCTGTTCCCATTGAAGGCGCAACCATCATCATCGGCGCTTATTCCACTTCTTCAGATGCTTCCGGTTATTACCGGTTAGATTTACCCGTTGGTACCTATGATAATCTCACAGCTGTTTACCATGATGCAAGCCAGACCATTTCCTCCATTGATATCACAGAAGGAAATACCACTACCCAGGATTTCTGCCTCGCACCTTATCTTGCACCACCGGTAGGTTTACAAGCCAGCATTACCGGACCGGCTCAGAATAATGTTCACCTGACCTGGATGGCCCCGGGGTCAGTTGCAGACCAATGGATCCATTGGGACAATGGAGCCATATACGGCGGACTTGGATATAACGCACCCATGACCTTTAGTGTTGCTTCCAGGTGGCCTGTCTCCGATATTGCACTTTATGATGGGACCTACCTCAAAAAAATCCGTTTCGTTCCTGCCGATGCAAATGCAGCATACACGTTAAAGGTGTGGAAAGGAAGCAATGCATCTAATTTGCTGCTTTCACAGGTTGTTGCCGATCCGATTATAAATGGATGGAATGAAGTAACACTTACAACACCAATACTGATTGATGGCACTCAGGAACTATGGTTTGGTTATGAAATAGTTGAAACCGTAAACGGGTACCCTGCGGGTTTAGGCCCCGGACCGGCTGTTGTAGGGAAAGGTGATATGATCAACAGTGGAGGCGGATGGTTCTCCGTGAAAGAAGCATGGGGCTGGGAATTTAACTGGACAATCCAGGGTTTTGTTTCACAAAGCCCGGTTCTGGTTCCACAGCAGCTTGTACCCATGGTACAGAACACATCACCTCAACCTATCATAAATAATCCGGTAGATGCATCGGTAAAACCGCAAATCATTCAGTTCGTACAGGCGCCATCCTCAATATTACCATCAGGTGATCTCCCGGCCTCCGGTGAGATCCTGCCAAAGCCTGCAAACATGGCTCTTCTTGCTCCATCAGCAAGCATGACGGGATACAATGTTTACCGCGATAATGTCAAGATAGCCGATAACATTCCTCACCTGTTCTACAACGATCTTGCACTTCCCAAAGGAGGGTACGATTATGAAGTTTCTGCGCAATATGCTTTTGGGGAATCTATAAGGATCGGCCCGGTACATGTAGATATTTATACCTGCTTCCCTCCGACCGGAATAATGGTTTCCAATTCAACGCTGACAACAACCACAGCCAATCTTTCGTGGACACCATCCACGATTTCAACCAATCACCAGTGGGACCTTGAATGGGGAACAGCAGGATTTACACAAGGATATGGTACCAGCGTACTCATCAACACAACACCGGCGTATTTATTACCAGGATTGACAGCAGGTACGGAATATGATGTTTACATACGTACCCATTGCAGTGCCTCTGATGCCAGCGCATGGGTGAAGAAAACTTTCCGTACCCACTTCTTAAATTGTCCTGTAGGTGCAGTTGCTGAAGGTGAAACATGCGGCAGCAGCACCAACAATGGTTGTGAACAGGCACCTGTCGCATACGGTACAATCAGCAATGGTGAAACGATCTGCGGAACCAGCTGGTTGCACAGAACACACCGTGATTCTGACTGGTATACCTTCACAATAACAGTACCTAACGATGTAACGCTTTCAGGCAATTCAGAATTCACAGGTTATTTCGCACTTGCTTCCACACCTTGTCTTTCGTCACAAATCAATTATATGAATATTTGGGCCGGTAATGCTTTCCAGTACACGACACGGCTTAATCCGGGTACGTATTATGTGGATGTGACCTCTTCATATGCAGAACAGGTTGTATGTGACTCTCTAAGCCGTTACTGGGTAAAAATCACCTGCAATAGCTGTCTGGCGCCGACTGCACTCAATGTTGCAAACATCACAACAACTTCAGCTGATCTCAGCTGGACATCCGGTTCCACTGCATGGAATATCGAATGGGGACTTGTCGGGTTTAACCAGGGTGCAGGAACCATGATCAGTAATACAAGTTCGAATCCTTATCATTTATCAGGGTTGACGATGGGAAATACCTATAGCTATTATGTACAGAGTAAATGTGGTATTGGGGCCACCAGCAACTGGACAGGTCCATATACCTTTTACGTGCCCTGTCCCGCAGTTTCATTGCCCTATTACGAGGATTTCACTACCCAGTCAATTAGTTCACCTCCACAATGCTGGCAGGTTCATGGGGCTGGAGCACTTACAAACTGGCTGGTCAATATTGGCAACTCTGCAGGAGGAACTTCTCCTGAACTCAGTTTTTGCTATTATTATCCCTATTTTTATGGCAGGTCATATCTGACTTCTCCCGTCATTAATACTTCGGGACAAACTACGCTTGACCTATCCTTTAAAAATTTCATTTACTCCTTTAGTCTCGATTCCTCCTGTGAAGTTTGGACAACAAGCGATGGCGGGACTACCTGGAATCTTGTCTGGTCGGTTTCTCAAAACGGTTATCTTGGACCGGAAACGAGAAACCTGACTATATCGACTCCCGATGTTGGTTCATCCACCTTCCAGTTTGCTTTCGCCGTGAACGGTACTTCCTGGCAAATAGAGGATTGGCAAATCGATGATATAGCGCTCACAGGATCATCTGCATCCAAAACACTCAACCTGAAGGTTTACCTCGAAGGCTTATATGCCGGAGAAGGTACAATGAACCCGGCTTTTGATGAGTTCGGTGCTCATTGGCCGGCCGGTGTTGCCGATCATATCACGGTTGAGTTGCACAATTCAGCAACATATGCCACCATTGAATATACAGCTCCTGATGTTGAACTGAGTATCACCGGTACAGCCACTGTTTCAACACCAGGCGACAAGAACGGTTCATACTATTTGACTATTAAGCATCGTAACAGCATCGAAACCACTTCAGCGCTACCTGTGGATTTCTCAGGAGCTATTATCAGCTATGCATTTGATACACAGGATCAGGCTTATGGAAACAACATGGGTCTTATGATCGATGGTACGTCTATCATATTTGGTGGAGATGAGAGTCAGGATGGAATTGTGGATGGAACCGATTTGTCGGAAATCGGTAACCTTGCAGATATCGCTGCCAGTGGGTATCTTCCGCAAGATATCAACGGAGATGGTTTGATTGACGGATCGGATCTTTCGGTGGCAGGCAATAATGCAGATGTTGCTGTAGGAGCAGCACTCCCGTAATCCCCAGGCTGGCGTGCCAACTGGTTTTCACACCGGGATTTTTCTTACCATCCCATAATATTAATATGCCGTGTTGTTTAATTGCAAAGAAATTCCTATTTTTGCACACTCAAAAAAAGAGGATTTTTACAATCTACATAATATATTTAAAATCAAAGACTCATGCAGAATAAAGGCGTTGTTAAATTTTTTGCAGTTACGTTTGTTTTGGTATGCTTATTCCAGCTTTCCTTTACGTTCATAAGTTACAGGTATTCCAACAAAGCATACAATTACGCTAATGATCCAATAGTGACGGAGATGTCACGTAAAATGGCAAAAGGCGATCCGCTACGCAAGGAATTCCTTTATGATTCTGTCTCCAAGAGGCGACTGGAATATTATAACGATTCGCTGGCGAATATCCCGGTTTATAATATCCTTTTAAAGAAATATACTCTGAAGGATGTCAGGGAAAGAGAGATCAATCTTGGTCTTGACCTTAAAGGAGGTATGAACGTTACAATGGAGGTCTCCGTTCCTGATATTATCCGCGCACTTTCCGGTTACAGCCAAAACCCGACTTTCACCATGGCATTGAAGGATGCTTTGGAACAGGAAAAAAAGAGTACTGCAGATTTTGTTTCTCTTTTCTATGCGTCTTTCAAAAAAATTGATGCCAATGCCAAGCTGGCTTCAATTTTCAATACTGTAGAGTTGAAAGACAAGATCAATTACAATACTACAAACGATGAAGTGATCAAGGTTATTCGTGATGAAACGAACTCTGCCATTGACCGTACTTTCAATATTCTCCGTACACGCATCGACCGTTTTGGAGTTACCCAGCCGAATATCCAGAAATTACAAACTGCCGGCCGTATCCTCATTGAATTACCTGGCATCAAAGACCCTGAGCGTGTAAGGAAACTTTTGCAGGGAACTGCCCAACTTGAATTCTGGGAAACTTATCAATATCCTGCACTCCACTCCTACTTTGCCGAGGCGAATAAAAAACTGGTTGCCATCATGAATACCAATGAAGATTCTGCTAAAATCAAAACAGGGCTGAACAAGGATACAACTGGTTTGAAAAATGCAATTGAAAACAAAGCCCTTCTCGCTGCGAAAAAAGAGCCCCTGAAAAAGAATGAGCTGAAAAAAGAAGATAAAACAAAGAAAAATATCGCAAAAGCGGATACAAGCAAGCACGACAATGCCCTTTTAAAGCAGTTAGGAAAAGATACTTCTGCCAAATCCCTTGCACAAAAAAAGCAGCAATCAGTAGAAGAATATGCCAAGACAAATCCTCTTTTCGCTTATCTCCAGCCTTCAGTTTACCAGAATAAAGAAGGGAAATATGTTACAGGCCAGACAGCTATGGCAGGTCGTGCCCTGATCAAAGATACTGCACGCGTAAACAACATGCTTAGCCAGGTTAGAACAATCTTCCCCAGAGATCTGAAACTTGCATGGAGCGTAAAACCACGCGATGAAGCTCCTGAGGTTCTTGAATTGGTTGCGCTGAAAGTCACCTCCCGCGATGGCTCTCCTGCACTTGGCGGTGATGTGATCACAAATGCCCGTCAGGACTATGACCAGAACGGAAGAGTGGAAGTTTCAATGTCGATGAACTCCGAAGGTGCCAGGATCTGGAAACGACTTACAGGTGACAACATTGGCAAGCAAATCGCCATCGTTCTTGATGGGTATGTTTATTCATACCCCAATGTAAATGGTGAAATCCCAAACGGTATGTCATCCATTACAGGTGGTAATATGACAATTGAAGAAGCCCAGGACCTTGGAAACATCCTGAAAGCAGGGAAACTCCCGGCTCCGGCAAGAATTGTTTCCGAGGAAGTTGTTGGGCCATCTCTCGGACAGGAGTCCATTGATGCCGGTACGCTTTCCTTTCTCATTGCATTTATCTGCATTTTGCTTTATATGTCGCTTTATTACAATGGCGCAGGTCATGTTGCTGACATCGCCCTTTTTGCAAACGTTTTCTTTCTCTTTGGTGTGCTTGCTTCAATTGGCGCAGTACTCACCCTTCCCGGTATCGCCGGTGTTGTTTTAACCCTCGCTATGGCAGTCGACTCGAACGTTATTATCTATGAGCGAATGCGGGAAGAAATCCGAGCGGGGAAAGGTCAGCGGCTTGTCGTCAAAGATGGTTTCCATCACGCATTGTCTGCAATTATCGACGGCCACGTCACCACCATCCTAACTGGTATCGTACTCTATATTTTTGGATCCGGCCCGGTACAAGGTTTCGCCACAACACTTGTGATCGGTCTGATACTATCGCTCTTCTCCTCTATTTTCATCGCTCGTCTTTGCTTTGAATTCATGCTCGACAGGAACATGAATATTACTACTGGAAATAAATTCACATTTAATGCCTTCCAGAACACGCATATCAACTTCATCGGTCTCAGGAAGAAGATGTATGTCCTTTCGATTTGTATAATCATTCCAGGTATCATCAGTATTTTCATCAGAGGATTAGATCCGGGGATCGATTTTACAGGAGGAAGAAGCTATGTGGTGAGGTTTGACCAGAAAGTCAACACGAATGATCTCCGCGGGTCGCTGGCTAAAGTGATGGGTGAAGCACCGGAAGTTAAGACATTTGGCCCAAATAATCAAGTCAAGATTACCACAAAATTCATGATCAACGAACGGACACAGAAAGCCGATTCGATTGTAAATATGCGCCTGTTCGAAGGTGTTAAAGGAACTTATAAAACCCCGATAACTTACGCAGAATTTAAATCCAACGACCCGAAAAAGATTATCGGGGAACTGAGTTCACAACGTGTAGATGCAACCATCTCTTACGCATTAATCAGACAAGCTGTGTTTGCCGTGTTCTTCTCGCTGATTATCATTTTTGTTTATATCGCCATTCGATTCAAGAATTGGCAATATGGTTTAGGCGGTGTGATCTCACTGGCGCATGACTCGCTTATCATTATCACGGTTTTTACCCTTTTCCACGGAATCCTGCCATTCAGCATGGAAATCGACCAATCGTTTATTGCTGCCTTGCTGACAATCATCGGCTACTCCATTATGGATACAGTTATCATCTTCGACAGGATCCGTGAATATACACATCTCTATCCAAAAAGAGACCTGGCATTCAACATCAATGGTGCGATCAACAGCACTTTAGGCCGAACCATCAATACTTCCGGTATCACCGTTGTTACACTTATTATAATCTTTTTCTTTGGTGGTGAAGTACTGAGAGGGTTTATGTTCGCATTGTTGGTTGGGGTTATCTCCGGAACCTATTCATCCGTATTTAATGCCACTCCTATCGCGTATGATTTCATCATGTGGGGACGCAAGAGAAATGAAAAAAAAGAACTGGCGAAAAAAGGAAGATAGTAATATTAACCTGTTGACAAGTTGAGAAAAGTCCCGCTTTTTTTCCGGGACTTTTTTTTATTTTTGTAAAGCAATATATTTCTGGCTTTTTTGTTTTTCAAGTGCCAAAATGTCTTCCATATGATTAAAATCTCCGGAATTCTTTTCATCTTCCTGTTCCTTTTATCATCAGCTGTTCTGTCCCAAAACAAATATTCAAAAAATGCTGATAATGCCTATGCCGATCAGCAGTACATGATTGCCCTGCAACGCTATCAGAAAGCCTACTCAAAAGTCAAGAAAAACAAAGGTGAACGCGACCGCATTTCCTACCGGATTGCTGAATGCTACCGCATGATGAACAACATGAAGAAAGCAGAAATTGCATACAAGAGGCTGGCAACAGGCAATTACGCTAAAACTGACCCTAAAATCCTGCTCTGTTATGCTGATGCACTGAAGACCAATGGTAATTATGATGAGGCAACAAATCAATACAAGGCATATCTTGAGAAATTCCCCAATGATGTACGATCAGAAAAAGGAATCCAATCCTGCCTGGACGCAAAAGAATGGATCAAAAATCCTTCAAAATATGCCGTCAAATGGGAAAAGAAAATCAACACCAAAGATGATGAATATGCGCCGGCTTATGCTGATAAAACGCATGGTTCGATCATTTATACTTCCGATCGCGGAGGAGCGAAAGGAAAAGATCTTGACAGCTGGACAGGCCTAAATTTTTCCGACCTTTTTATTGCCCGGAAAGACCGTAAAGGTGATTGGGGTACCCCTGTGATTGCTGATAAGAATTCAGTATTGAATACGAAAGCAAACGAAGGAGTAGCAAAATTCAATAGCCGGTATACTACTCTTTATCTGACGCGATGCTTTAATGAACCCAAAAAGAAGAATGGCTGCAGTATCTACAAGGCCAGCAGAACTGGTGTCACAAATTGGGGTGATCCGGAAAAAGTTGAACTTGGCGGGGACAGCACTTCTGTTTTTGGTCATCCCAGCGTAACTGATGATGAAGGAACCATCTATTTTTCTGCCGACATTAAAGGCGGCTACGGAGGTAAGGATATCTGGATGGCCTCAAAGAAAGGTAAAACGAAAGCAGGAGGCTACGGAAGTCCCGTAAACCTTGGACCGGATATCAATACAGCAGGGGATGAACTCTTTCCTTTTATAAGGCAGGACAGCATCCTGTATTTTTCTTCCAATGGTCAAATGGGAATGGGTGGTCTGGACATTTTTCGTGCAGTCAAACAAGGCGAAAAGTGGGGCAAACCAGCAAACATGAAATATCCTATAAACACTGCTTCCGATGATTTCGGTATTGTTTTCAACCCGGATGAACCCGAAGAAGGATATTTCTCATCAAACCGTCCCGGTGGAAAAGGAAGAGATGATATTTATTCATTTGTCGTTCCTCCATTATTGTTCACCCTCGAAGGCAATGTTACTGACGACCGGACGCTCCAGCCTGTTCAAGGCGCTGCAGTTAAGATCATCGGCACCAATGGAAAATCCTTGCAGGACCTGACGGATGATAAAGGACATTACAGCTTCAACAAAAATCAGATCTCGCCGGGTACAACATACGAGATCATGGTGACCAAAAAGGATTACTTCAACGAAAAAGGTAAAGAAACAACACTCGGTCTCGAAAAAAGTAAAGATCTTGCGCATAACTTTGTTTTGCGTCCGATTCCTAAAAAACCGGTTGTCCTTCCCGATATTTTGTATGACCTCGATAAATATGACCTGAAACCTCAGTTCCAGGATTCACTGCAAGGCCTTATCGCCACCTTGGATGCCAACGAAAATATCGTTGTTGAATTGGCTTCCCATACCGACTCCCGGGGTTCGGATGAACGTAATGACGTGCTCTCTCAACGCCGTGCACAATCTGTTGTTGATTACCTGATTTCACGCGGCATCGATCCAGACCGCCTGCTTGCAAAAGGATATGGGAAAAGAATGCCCCGCGTACTAACCAAGGACATTACAAAAGATGGTTTCTTCTTCAAATCAGGAACTTTACTGAACGACTCTGTCATAAATCTACTGCCCAATACCCAGGCGAAAGAAGCAGCCCATGCCCTGAACCGCAGGACAGAGTTCAGCATCCTGAGAAATGACTTCATACCAAAACAGAAAGTATCAAAAGCAGTTTCACCTAAGATCGAAGTCATTGAAAACCCTGAAGAGAATTCTGTTCCGTTCACGGTTACAGCGGATGGGAATTATGAAGCCACCTGCTATGTAAATGGAATAACGATGAACTTTGATTACGGCAAGAGCGAAAAGGAATTCTACATTTTGCCGGAAGCAGCATTGAAGCTCTTAAAAGAAGGTGTGATCGATAAGAATGATTTCAAGGGCGATGTTACCAAGATCATTGGTGAAGGATCGGTGGCTGATAAAGCAGTGATCAATCTGAAAGAGATCCGGATCGGGAAAAACACGCTGAAGAATATTGAAATCACTGTTAACAAAAAGATAAAATCAACTATTCTCTTAGGTGATAATATCTTATTAAAATTCGGCGCTTTCACCATCGACAATAACGAATCAAAAATTCTCTTTAAATAAATCAGTTTAAAACAATCTCATCCTACTACAAATCCAATAAAATTATTTACGATTGGACGATTTACGAGTTACGATTGAATTGCAAGAGTTACGATTGACGATTAACCTAATAAAAAATCTACAATCGTAAATCGTAAATCATGTTAATCGTAAATTTTAGATATTAAAGTAATACTTCAATTTCCCATAATAGTAGAATGTCTATTTCTCCACGTTATGATCGCAGGGGCGTCTCTTCTTCCAAAGAAGAAGTCCATGCAGCGATTCATGCCGTAGATAAAGGATTATTTCCAACTGCTTTTTGTAAGATTTTACCGGATATTGCCGATGGCGATCCTGAATTCTGCAACATAATGCACGCCGATGGTGCAGGAACAAAATCATCATTAGCCTATATTTACTGGAAAGAGACCGGTGACCTTTCTGTATGGAAGGGCATTGCCCAGGATGCCATTGTCATGAACCTTGACGATCTGTTGTGTGTGGGAGCTGTTGATAACATTCTTCTCTCCTCAACCATCGGAAGGAATAAAAATCTTGTCGCAGGTGAAGTCATTTCTGAAATTATCAGCGGAACCGAAGAATTCCTGGAAGCAATGCGTCAACTTGGGATTGGGATATTCTCTGCCGGTGGCGAAACTGCTGATGTTGGCGACCTGGTCAGAACCATAATCGTTGATTCCACTGTTTTCTGCCGGATGAATCGATCTTCAGTGATTGACACACAAAACATCAAAGCAGGAGATGTAATTGTCGGACTTTCTTCCTTTGGCCAGGCCAGTTATGAAAAGTCGTACAATGGTGGAATTGGCAGTAACGGCCTGACTTCCGCACGGCATGATGTATTCGAAAAAATTTATTCTTTGCTGTACCCGGAGAGTTATGATAATCGAATTCCAGGAAACCTTATTTACACAGGGAAAATGAAACTGACAGACCCTTCAGAAATTCCTGGTCTGACAATTGGTAAACTGCTCCTCTCTCCTACACGTACTTATGCACCTGTAATCAAGAATGTCTTGAAATCATTGGGAAGGAACATCCACGGCATGATCCATTGCAGTGGCGGAGGACAAACCAAAGTGCTGAAATTTGCAAAGGACCTGCATATCATTAAAGATAATCTATTTCCTGTCCCATACTTGTTCAGCCTTATCCAGGAGCAATCTGGAACTTCCTGGAAAGAGATGTATCAGGTATTCAATATGGGACACCGGATGGAGATTTATCTTCCGGGAGGTTTTGCAGAAGATGTGATAAGTATTTCGAAAGAATTCAATATTGATGCAAAAGTTATCGGCCGTTGTGAATCGGCGGATCAAACAAACCTGACAATCACTTCAGAACACGGAATTTTCTCTTATCTGTGCTAAATTATAAAATTATCAATCCTGAACGCACCGGCCCGAAAAACCGCCCGACTTGTTGTAGCTGGAGCGGTCCACGTACCCGCTGCTGTAGATGAGGTCCCGGACCCACGCGCCTGTGGCATCGGACTGCAAAGACGACCAGAAGTAAGCGTAGTAAGTAAGATAGTTGGAGCCGCCATTCCCGGTTCTGTAGCCACCCGGAAGAGCAGTGAAGCCGCTGCTGTTAGTAGCACCCGTATTAGGTGTTAACCAATGAGTTATACCTGTTTCTTTCATCTTCCCGCCTGCTATACTCTCACCACCCAAAAAGGTTGTAAGGGATGTCAACTCTGCATCAGTCGGTAAATGCCAGCCTATCGGGCAAATGCCAGGTACATTGCCCGTTGGTACTGGGCTCCAGGATGTTGTGTTGGTAGCCCCGTTCAGATATTGGACGATCTCTGCCCATTGGTATAAACCACCGTAAACATCACAATTGGATTCTAAATCGCTGTAACAGTATTTTTCAATAATACTGTTATTTGTTTGTTCACCTGAGCAGTTAATCCTTGTGCCAACGTTCAGATTTTGGGCAAACCAGCACTGAGCACCAATCAATACCGTGTTGTAGGTCTTGCCATCGCGGGTATCGGTCATAGGAGCTCCGCAGGAAAACGAACATGCAGCACTTGTCTGTGTCAACGTTGCCGCAGTTGAGTTTCCGCATGCGCTGTAAGCCCAGGCGTAACGGGTGTAAGCAGTGTTGCAAGTCAGTCCCGTTTCGGTCTTTGTAATAGTAGTGCCCATGTCGGTAGCCGTACCATAATCGTTGATGGTATTCCATTTATATCCTGTGGCACCGGGTACTGTATTCCAGTTCCAGATTATCTGTGTTACAGATGGAACATGCGTTCCTGCTGTGGGAACTACCGGTGGCGGACAACTGGCATTTAAAGTATACCATAATCCATTCATAAATATAGAAAGAGACCCTGAACTATTCAATCCACAATTCGTACAATAAACCAAGAGCCCATCAGCAGGGTTTGAGATTGCATTTCGTTCAACCTGCGTCATCCGGGGTGGAAGAAATCCTTTGTTTGTTGATTTGACATCCAGCATCGCCGAATTATTGGGAGAGCTGCTATCAATATTAATTCCAACCTGAGCAGAAAGTTGAAAGGTTATTGAGAGCATGATTGGCAGTATGGATATGATAAGTAAATGCTTTCTCATAAGAAAAGGGGTATAATAAAGTTTTTGATACGCAGCTAATAAGTTGCAAAAGTACAAATTTATATCAGATAATTAATAACAAATCGGCTGGATGGTGCAAATCTTATTTTGATGTGCTGGAATAAATAGTTCAACACAAACATTGTTATCAAAGTATAATTTGGATACGGGACTGACTAAAAAGTTGTTTTTATTTTCTCGCAGAGGCTCGCTGATGAATCGCAGAGTTTCGCAGAATATTGATTATATGAATTTTAACTCTGCGTAACTTAGCGTAAAACTTTGCGAAACTCTGCGTGAAATTTTGTTTTTTTACTTTTTAGTCACCCCCTAAGGAAAGCCAATCCTCAACCTGGCCTTAGCCCAAGTTAAGCGGGATTTTCAAGTCCCAAGCGGCATTTTGGCTGAGTGGCATTTGCAATGTCTCTCAAATAGCCGAATCTGTGTTTTGGTAATATTGATTGATAAGGATTTTGGACAATGTTCCGGTATTTATTTAATGAGAATTCCGATTTATTAATAAAACAAAGGTGTTGGGCAAAATAGAAAACTGACCGTAATCATTATTGCGGGAAAGTGCAATTATAGCACATTCTTTTTCCAATTTTCAATCTTCAAACCAGGAATCCTCCAGAAATGATTTTCATTGTTGGTAACAAGGGTCATTTCATTTTCAATGGCCACTCAAGCTATTAAAAGATCAATGTCATCAATAGCGTTTCCAGAGATCCTCAAGGTAGAGTATAATTCAGCGGAGATTTTGACGGATTTTTCGGACAATGGAAGAACCATATTTCCAGAAACAAAATCCTCAAATACACCCAATTGTTTCAAAGCGTTTTTAGAAAGCAATCCACTTAGTATCTCATAATAGGTAATCAGGCTGATTTCAATTACATCAAAATGATTCAGATAATTTTCAAAATTCGTTATAACATCCGAATCACCTTTAAAATAGTAAGAGATTATATCTGTATCAATCAGTACCCTCTTCATTTCTTCTTCTGCTTCGCTGGCGATTCGATATTAAATTTTCAGTCAATTCAACAAAAATGTTGGTGTCAAGATTCTCCCAAGCTCCCGCAAAAGATAAAATTTTATCTTTATTACTGGGTGTCTGTTCAAGTTTTGATATGAATTCATTTAATTCATTCAGTCTGTTTGAAGGAATCCGCTGAATTCTTCGCAAAAGCCGACTCCTTATCTAGTTTTCTGTACTCATGGCTCTCATCTTATTTTCTTCAAAATTATCAATTATTTGAGAACTATAAGTTTTTTTATCGCTTATGATCTTATGATTTGACAGGCAGAGCAAAAAAAAAGCTTCGGTTTCCCGGTAAACCGGTAAGTCGTAATACAAGGCCATGTTCAAAAAAATAAATCCGGCCGCTTAGCGATATTTATTCAATTGTTATATAGCTAATTTGTTAAAAAGCCCGAACCGCACGCACACAGTAGGGGTAGAATTTAGCGTAGCTGTTTTAGATGCCATTATAGAAATCACCGATTCAGTCTCTGAGGCAGCGGAGGGGAAAGCCGTCCGCCTTGTAGTAGTTGTTTATGAAACTATAGTCACTGTGGAACGCTAGGTACCAGCCATTTGAAGCGCTGGACTGTGTACTGCTCCAGTAATTGCCATTCGAGCCGCGAGTGTACAACGCACCATTGCCTTCGTACAGGGTCCCGGCAGCATGCATTTTTAATGCAGAGTACCATGGGCCAATCCAATTTGTCCAGTTTCCACTCGCATCTACGTTGGTCCATTCAGTATATGTTGGTATGCGCCAGTCAGCGCCAAGTTCGAGTGTACATGGATCGTTGGCTGTCTGCCAGTCAAGGTTTTCATTGATATAGGTTATCCAGGTGGTATTGGGTGTTCGGGTTAAGTTATCATACTTATACCCCTGTTGGCGGTTAAATTGCCAGTACCAGCCTGCAGAAGCTTCGGTGGCATCGTTAACAGCGGTTGCCTGGTGGTCAGCACCAAGGTTACTGGTAATCCAGCATTTTGAAAGTTCACCGGGGATATTTGTTACTGTACCGTAAATAACTGTCTTGGTAACCGGTGCCACGGCTCCTGCTGCATGGTTAATTGTGATAAGATTGCCGCATGAAAAAGGTGGTACAATTGTTCCTGTTCCATAAGCCACTTCTTTCCATAGATTATCAGTAGCAACAAAAATATACATTTTACTGTCGGTCGTACAAAAGACCTGCAAGCCATTTGCAGGGTTTGAAATTGTCAGTATCTGACTTTGCGATAATCGAGGAAGCAAGAACCCTTTGTTATTGAATTTCACATCCAGCCCGGCGGACTGGTTAGATTGAGCACCGTCAGTATTGATGCTCACCTGGGCAAATGATACACTGCTGAAATGCAGAAACATAACGATAAATATAGATATTTTTTTCATGTTTTCAAATCGTGTCAAAAAGAACATTTGTTGTTTTTTATTTAGTAGACTTTGGGACTCACCTTCCTTGAGGGGGTATTAAGCTGGAGTTTGTCAATTCTTTAGACAGCGCACAGAATAACCATTATTCTTACTTTGGTCGTATTTGAGTGTTTCGCTGGTGCTATAGAGCACATATCTGCACCAGACATTGTCCCAGAAACTCTCCACTGATGAACTCCACCAGTAGTCAGTTCTGGAAAAGTAGTCGAACGCTCCACCGAGGACACGATAACCTGCCGGAACGGCTGTAAATCCGCTAACGTTGGTTGCCCCGGTGTTTGGGTTAGACCATAGACCAGTACCAGCCTCTATAGTACCGGTAGATTTCATTTTCCCGCCCGCTACACTTTCTCCTCCAAGAAATGTAATAATTGTAGTCCACTCAGCATCCGTTGGAATATGCCAGTCAGTGGGACATATTCCCTGAACACCTTCTGTGTTTAAATATTGCATCATCTCATTCCATTGGTAAAGGCCACCATAAATGGTACAATTTGATTCAATGTCATTGTAGCAATATTTTTCAATAACACTGTTGTTTATTTGTTGCTGTGAACCAGCTATTATTGATCCGATATTCAGGTTTTCTTTGAACCAACACTGGGTTCCAATCTGAATCGTATTATAAGATTTTCCATCCCTGTTATCAGTTATGGGATTACCACATGAAAAAGGTATTACAATTGTTCCTGTTCCGTAAGCAACTTCTTTCCATAGATTAGCAACAGAAATAAAAATATACATTTTACTGTCGGTCGTACAAAAAACCTGTAAGCCATTTGCAGGGTTTGAAATCGTCTGAATCTGACTCAATGATAATCGGGGAGGCAAGAACCCTTTGTTGTTGAATTTCACATCCAGCCCTGCCGACGGGTCAGGTTGAGTGCCATCGGTATTAATTCCTACCTGTGCCGAAAGCTGAAAGGTTATTGACAAAAAGATTGCCAGAATGGCCATGATAAGTAAATGATTTTTCATAGAAAAAGGGGGGTTAATAAAGTTTTTGATTAAGTAGCTATTAAGACATAAAGATACAAATTTATTTCAGATTTTTAATAACAAATCGGCTGGATGGGGTAAATCTTATTTTGATGGGGTGGAATAAACCATATCCTGAAAAATAAATACAGCCAATTTTTGTACCTTTGCGCTTCCTTTTCAATCTAAGGAAGATGTTAGAAAAAATCGAAGCCATTAAGCTGAAATACGATGAAATTGAAGCCCAGATTGCTGATCCTGCAGTGATGAGCGACATGAAGCGCTACATTAAGCTGAGCAAGGATTATAAGTCGCTTCAACCCATCATGGATGCTTTCGAAAAATACAAGAATATCCTTGCAAACCTTGACCATGCAAAGGAAATCGTCTATAACGAAAAAGACGAAGAGTTCAGGGCTATGGCAAAAGAGGAAGTAGAAACGCTTTCGCGCCAGAAAGATCAGATGGAAGACGATATCAGGTTGTTGCTTGTACCTGTTGATCCTGAAGATGCCAAAAATGCAGTTGTTGAGATCCGCGCCGGTACCGGCGGTGATGAAGCCAGCATCTTTGCAGGCGATCTTTACAGGATGTACAATAAATTCTGTGAAAACCGCGGCTGGAAGGTAGAAATGGTAGATTTTACCGAAGGAACCGCAGGAGGATTTAAGGAAGTTATTTTTGATGTCAGCGGTGAAGGTGTATATGGTATTATGAAATATGAATCGGGTGTTCACCGGGTGCAGCGTGTTCCACAAACAGAAACCCAGGGAAGGGTTCATACTTCTGCAGCAACTGTAGCAATTTTACCTGAGGCTGATGAATTCGAAGTAGAAGTAAAAGCTTCAGATGTTCGTAAAGACACTTTCTGCTCTTCCGGTCCCGGCGGTCAATCCGTGAACACAACCTATTCCGCCGTTCGCCTGACTCATGTTCCTTCAGGAATTGTGGTAAGTTGCCAGGATGAAAAATCCCAGATCAAGAATTTTGAAAAAGCCATGAAAGTATTACGGTCAAGGCTTTATGAACTGGAACACCAAAAATACCTAGACGAGATCTCCAAGAAAAGGAAAACCATGGTTTCCACAGGCGACCGTTCTGCCAAAATCCGTACTTATAACTATCCGCAAAGCCGGGTTACTGACCATCGGATCAACCTTACCATGTATAACCTTGCGGTGGTCATGGACGGAGATGTAATGCCGCTCATCGAAGCGCTTCAATTGGCGGAAAATGCCGAGAAGATGAAAGAAGCAGTAAGTTGATTTTTATTACACGAAGATTCATAGAGAAATTAGATACAAAAACTTCGTGACACTTCGTGTAATTTAACCCAAGATAAAATGACCCGCTCAGAGCTGATCTCAATAATCAAAAAAAAGAAATCATTTCTTTGTATCGGTCTTGACACCGACCTTTCAAAAATCCCGTCTCATCTCCTGAATGAAGACGACCCGGCATTTGAATTCAACAAGCAGATCATTGATGCCACGCACGAATATGCAGTTGCTTTTAAACCCAACCTTGCATTTTATGAGTGCAACGGAATCCTGGGATGGCAAAGTCTGACAAAAACAATTCAGTACCTGAAAAAATTTGAAGTCTTTACCATCGCTGATGCCAAACGTGGAGATATCGGGAATACTTCTACTCAATATGCAAAGGCATTTTTTTCTCCTACCCAATCGGGATTGGACTTTGATGCCGTGACAGTTGCGCCATATATGGGTGAAGATTCTGTAAAACCTTTTCTTGAATTTAAGGATAAATGGATTGTGCTTCTTGCACTCACATCCAACAAAGGAGCGTACGATTTTCAATTTACTCAAGCTGAAGAAATACCTCTTTTCGAGAAGGTCCTGGAAAGATCGAAATCATGGGGAAATGAAGAAAATATGATGTTCGTTGTTGGTGCGACCAAAGCGGAAATGCTCACGCAGGTAAGGAAAATTGTTCCGGATCATTTTCTGCTGGTTCCCGGAGTAGGCGCGCAGGGCGGCAGTCTGCTGGAGGTTGCAAAGTATGGCTTATCTAAAGATTGTGGATTGCTTGTGAATTCTTCCAGAAATATCATCTATGCATCCAATTCAACTGATTTTGCTGAGAAGGCAAAAGAAGAAGCGCTAAAGATGCAAACCGAAATGGCTGAGATCCTGGTCAGCCGGGGGATTCTGTGCTAAACAAACTGCTATCTGTTGACTTCAATGCAGGAATGCGGGAATGCAGGAATGCGGGAATGCGGGAATGAAGGAATGCAGGAATGCAGAAATGCAGGAATGCGGGAATGTGGGAATGTAGGAATTAGGGATTCGTAAATTGCTTTTCTTCTATTGCTTCTTCTTTCCTTTAATCCTGGCGATGGTCTTCGGATCATTCAGTTCCCTCAATGCATCGGCTGCAATCCAACGGGCAGTTTTCGATTCCTGCTGAGCAATCTTTTGTGCCGTTATGACAGCATGCTGATAAAGGAAAATACTGCGTTTCCCGATCTGGCGAAGCGCCCAGTTCACCGATTTCTTCACAAAATTCCTGTCATCATTGGATTCCCGTTCAATAACAGGAAGGAACTGTAACAACTTTTCATCCGGAGATTTCTTGTCGTGCACAGCTAATACAGCCATCATGACAAAACCTGCCCTTTTAACATATACCTGTTCTTCCCTGCTCCAGGAATGAGCTATCTCATATGCGAAAGGAGTTTTATCAAAAAGGGTGCTGCATGTCTGATCGCAGATATCCCATGAGTTAAAATCTCTTACCCATTCGTTCATCTGCTGAATTGTCACTTTTCCGGGTTCATCGATGAAAGCAGCCAGCATACGGGTTTCATGGTATCCGGCTTTCCAGAGTTCAAGCGCAAGTTCGTGGTTTTTACCGATTCTTTTCGCAAGCGCGCGCAGAGTTGGAAGGTTTATACCAAAAGCCCGTTCAGTATTGATACCGTAACGTGCCATCCCGGCAAGGTTGTGCGGGTTTTCTTCACGCTTTAAAATTTCTATGATCTCTTTGAGCTGCATCAGTTGATGATGGTATTCCATCCATGCGTATCGGGTTCCAGGCCTTCCTGGATACCTTTCAGTTTGTTATAAAGTCGCGTAGAGATCGGGCCTGCAACACCGTCTTTGCAATATTGATAAACCTTACCGGTTTCACGGTCAACGATCTGGCCGATGGGTGAAATGACAGCAGCAGTACCACAGGCACCGGCTTCTTCAAAGGTCTCCAGTTCTTCAACAGGAACATGCCGTTGCTCGACCTTCATTCCAGATTCCTTTGCTAATTCCCGGAGCGCCATATTCGTGATAGACGGAAGAATGGTAATTGATTCCGGCGTTATATATGTATTGTTCTTTATCCCGAAGAAATTGGCAGGACCAGCTTCATCAATGTATTTTTTTTCTTTTGCATCGAGGAAAATTACTGATGCAAAACCTTCCTCATGTGCGCGGGAACCCGGGCGAAGGCTGGCTGCATAGTTTCCACCAACCTTGATATTTCCTGTTCCCAATGGTGCAGCCCGGTCGTAATCGCGGACGATCTGCATCTTAACGGGTTTGAATCCTTCTCTGAAATAAGGTCCGACAGGGCCAACAAATACCAAAAAAGTATATTCCTGTGCCGGTTTCACACCGACCTGAGCTCCGGTACCAATAAGCAGCGGACGAATATAGAGAGAGGCTCCTTCGCCGTAAGGCGGAACATACTTCAGATTCAAATTGACAACTTTGATCACAGCTTCCCGGAATAAATCTGCTGGTACTTCCGGCATCATCAGTCCGTCCGCTGATCTGTTCATCCGTTTTCCATTTTCTTCCAGACGAAAAATCCGGATTTTATCATCCGCACCAGTGAAGGCCTTCATGCCTTCAAAAGCCTCCTGTCCGTAATGAAGACAAGTGGCAGCCATGTGCATATGGATGTATTCCGATTCGGATACTTCCAACTGTCCCCATTTCCCATCTTTGTATAGACAGCGGATATTGAAATCTGTTTTGAAATAACCGAAGGGCAGGCATTTCCAATTTATCGGGTTCATAGTTTCTTTATTTTGAAGTTATTGATTGATAGTTTGATTCGGCGATTACCTTGTAAAATTAGAAAATTTATTGAAAACTAAAACGAAATCACAATTTTTTCTTTTCCCGGTCATTTTGTCAGACAGTATTCAATGGCACTTACTTTGATGAGGGCGGAAAGACAAATAACCAAAACTATCATGACTATGCAAAAAGGAAAAATCAACGTTCAAACAGAAAACATCTTTCCAATCATAAAAAAATTCCTCTATTCCGACCATGAGATATTCCTCCGAGAGCTGATCTCAAATGCAGTAGATGCCACGCAGAAGCTGAAAACCCTGTCTTCGCTCGGAAAATACAACGGCGACATGAGCGACCTTACTATTGAAGTTTCAGTAGATAAGAAAAAGAAGACTATCAGGATAGTAGATAAAGGACTTGGAATGACAGCAGAAGAGGTTGATAAATATATTAACCAGATTGCTTTTTCGAGTGCAGAAGAGTTTGTCAAGAAATTCAAGACAAAGTCGGAAGCTGAATTGAACGCTCTCATCGGTCATTTCGGCCTGGGATTCTATTCTACTTTTATGGTTGCCGACCAGGTTGAGATTCTTACAAAAACTTACAAAAAAGGAGGTGAAACCAAAGCTGTACGCTGGGAGTGCGATGGAAGTCCCGAGTATTCCATGGAAGAATCTGATAAAAAAGACCGTGGAACTGAGATCATCATTCATGTATCAGATGAGTCGAAAGAATATCTTGAAGAGCACAAAATCCTTCAGTTGTTGGAAAAATATTGCAAATTCCTTCCTATACCCATCCGGTTTGGGAACGAAAAGCATTGGGAAAAAGTTGAAGGAGAAAAGGATGCTGAAGGGAAAGATAAAGAGATCGAAGTTGAAAAACCGAGAATCATCAACAACACCAATCCATTATGGAAACAAAAGCCGGTAGAGCTGAAAGATGAGGATTATAAGAAATTTTACCGCGAGCTTTATCCATATAATTTTGAAGAGCCTCTGTTCCAGATTCACCTGAATGTTGATTATCCTTTCAATCTTACCGGGATTCTTTATTTTCCAAAGGTTAAAAAAGCTTTTGAAGTACAGAAGGATAAGATCCAGCTTTATTGCAACCAGGTCTTTGTGACAGATTCTGTGGAAGGAATTGTACCGGATTTCCTGACAATGTTGCATGGAGTAATGGATTCACCTGATATTCCATTGAATGTTTCGCGCAGTTATCTGCAGAGCGACCCGAATGTTAAGAAGATCTCCAATCATATCACGAAAAAAGTAGCTGACAGGCTGGAAGAGCTTTTCAAGGAAAACCGCCAGGATTTCGAAGCAAAATGGGACGACATCAAAGTTTTTATTGAATATGGGATCATTTCGGAACAAAATTTCTTTGACCGTGCGAAAAAATTCTGCCTGTTAAAGAATACGGAAGGAAAATACTTCACTTTCGAAGAATATGAAAAACATATTAAGGATTCTCAGAAAAACAAAGAAGGTCAGCTCATTTATCTTTATACAAGCAATGTCCAGGAACAATACGGATTCATCCAATCCGTCAAGGAAAGAGGTTATGATGTACTACAGATGGATGGGATAATCGATGGGCATTTCATTAGTAACCTTGAGCAAAAATTAGAGAAATCGCATTTTACACGTGTAGATGCCGACACTGTTGACAACCTCATCAAAAAAGAAGACGCCATGCCATCCAAGCTGGATGAGGAGCAGAAGAAGCAATTGCAGGAGCTCATTGAAAAACAGATCGACAAGCAAAAATTCACCACCACATTTGAAAGTCTGAGCGAAACTGAGCAACCCATGCTGATCACACAACCGGAATTCATGCGCCGCATGAAGGAAATGTCGGCAATGGGCGGGGGCATGACGTATATGGGTGAGTTACCTGAACATTACAACTTAGTTGTCAACACCAACCATCCGGTAATCGGACGTATATTGGTTGAAACACATGAAGAGAAGCAACAGGGAATCATCAAACATATTTTTGATCTTTCCATGCTGGCACAGAATCTTTTAAAAGGAAAAGACCTTGCAGAATTTATCAAGAGAAGTACGGAGATGATTAAGGAGTAATTTTTATTTACGACTGACACGATTTACGATTTACGATTATTATTGTCGATCTACGAGTTACGATTTCATTTCTATACTAAATAATGATAAAGCTTCTTTTCTCAAATATAGTCGTCAATCGTAAATATGTTAAAAATTCAATCGTAAATCGTAAATCGTGCCAGTCGTAAATGATTCTTCAAAATGAGCATCTTTGTTAACAATAGTTTAATCAAAATAGTCAAACAAATCACAGTATTAATTTATTAATTTCGCAAAACAAAAAAATCACTATGAAACTATCAACAGGGTGGATCGTCGCAATAGTAATCATCGCAGTAATTGTAATCAGCTTAATATCCGGTATCGGAATTTACAACAATCTTGTGTCTAAAGAAGAAGGCGTTAATCAGCAATGGGCCAATGTTCAGAATGTTTACCAGCGCCGGGCAGATCTTATTCCCAACCTCGTCGCCACAGTGAAGGGGGTGGCCAATTTTGAGCAACAAACACTGACAAATGTGATCGAAGCAAGAGCTAAGGCAACTTCCGTCAACATTAACCCCAAAAACCTTGATGCAGCTTCTTTGCAGAAGTTCCAGGCTGCCCAGGACGGACTCAGCAGTGCTTTGTCACGATTGATGGTGGTTGTTGAAAAATACCCGGAACTTAAAGCCACCCAGAATTTTTCTGAATTACAGACTCAGCTGGAGAGTACAGAGAACAGAATAACAGTAGAAAGAAGGACATTTAATGAGGCTGCCCAGGCTTACAACACTTACTTGAGAAGGTTTCCGTCAAACATGTTTGCCGGCATGTTCGGGTTCCAGAAAAAAGCTTACTTTGAAGCGGCAGCCGGGTCAGAAAAAACACCTAAGGTTGAATTTTAGTTGTAAGATTTGGGTTTTAAAAGGTAAAGCTAATTATGATGGGTGTTTCAGCGAAGAAATTCTTCAGCAAACAAGAACAGGAAGATATCAAACAGGCAGTTTTAAATTCAGAACTTGATACTTCCGGTGAGATCAGGGTTCATATTGAAAATGTTTGCAAAGGCGATGTACTGGATAGGGCTGCATACGTTTTCAAATGGCTGAAAATGGATAAAACAGAGTTACGGAATGGCGTGCTAATTTATCTGGCTATAAAGAACCGTAAATTTGCGATTATCGGTGATAAAGGGATTAACCAGGTAGTGCCTCCAGACTTTTGGGATCATATCAAACAAGTGATGCTGAACCATTTCAGGAATGATGAATTTGTGGAAGGTTTGATTTTTGGTATTACAGAAGCAGGGCTGCACCTGAAAAAATATTTTCCCCATAAAAAAGACGACATCAATGAACTGCCGGATGATATTTCATTCGGAAAGAATTAATAATGTAAACCAAGGGTTAAGAATGGTTAGATGCTTTAATGAGATATCTGTTTTAAATTTATTTAAGAATTACACGGAGTTACACAGAGAAGTCACAGAGTTTCGCAGAGGAAAAAAGAAGCAGCCATGATGTGAATAGTCCGGTATATACTTTAAACTCTGTGGTTCTCAGTGTCTTCTCTGTGGAACTCTGTGAAACAACCTGGTATTAATAATATCAACTCTTAACTCGTAGTAATAATTGAACTGATAAAAGCTGGATGAAAGAAACGACAGAAATAAAGATCATTATCAGATCTGATGGCTGGTTTCCGGCCTCAAGATCACTATTGCTCGTGCTGTTTATTCTGCTATCGGGCAATTTCAGATTGTCAGCCCAGGATATTCCTGAACGCCCTGTACCACCAAGGCTCGTCAATGATTTCGCAGGCATCCTGGTTGGAGACGAAGCCAATCTGCTGGAGCTGAAATTGGTCAGATTCAATGATTCAACTTCAACACAGGTTACTGTTGTCACTGTAAAATCTCTCAACGGTTATGATAAACAGGATTATGCGCAGCGGTTAGGTCAGAAATGGGGAGTCGGTCAGAAAGGAAAAAACAATGGGCTTGTAATTCTCGTAAAGCCCAAATATGCAAATGAAAAGGGGGAAGTCACCATTCAAACCGGTTATGGGATGGAGGGAATCCTTCCGGATATTACCTGTAAAAGGATTGTGGAGAATGAGATGATTCCGCGATTCACTGAAGGAAATTATTATGCAGGGCTTGAAGCAGGAACCAATACGATCATTTCCATCTCTAAGCATGAATATACGGCTGATCAATACAACAAGCGGACAAAGAAAAAACCTTATGGTATGTTAGTTCCTATTCTGATTCTGGCTGTTGTAGTATTCTGGGTTCGTTCAAATCGGGGTGGTGGAATGCATTCTGTAGGAAAAAATCTTCCTTTTTGGGCCACCCTGTTTATGCTTGGTTCAATGGGAAGAGGTGATTCCGGCGGCAGTTGGGGTGGCTTCTCAGGAGGCGGTGACGGTGGCGGCTTCGGTGGGTTCGGTGGCGGTAGCTTTGGTGGCGGCGGAGCTGGTGGAAGCTGGTAGGGTGATTGGTTGATTATTTTCAGATCTCGGATCTCACATCTCACATCTCAGATCTCGGATCTCAGATCTCAGATCTCGGATCTCGGATCTCGGATCTCGGATCTCACATCTCACATCTACTACCGAATGTCGGATAATGAACTTCTTCAAAAAAATCTTTCTCTTCTATTATGATGGATTCCGGTCGATGACGGTTGGGAAAAAGCTCTGGATCGTCATCCTGATCAAACTTTTTATCATTTTTATTATTCTTCGGCTTATCTTTTTTCCCAATTTCCTCAAATCTAAGTTTTCGGGTGATAAAGAGCGTGGTGACTACGTTCGTGAACAGTTAATCAAAAGGAAATAATTAATTCAGGTATTTGAATATTTGAATTATTTCTTACATTTGGCATGAATTTGTTTGAATAATTCATTTGTCACAAACTAAAATCTTTTAAAATGACTGACACCATTGACCTTAGCATGGTAGATTGGTCGCGGGCGCAATTTGCCCTGACGGCAATTTACCACTGGTTATTTGTTCCTCTCACCCTTGGGCTTTCTTTTATCGTTGCCATCATGGAAACGATCTGGGTTAAAACCGGAAATCCTGAATGGAAGAAAATCACGAAGTTCTGGATGACGCTTTTCGGGATCAACTTTGCCATTGGAGTAGCAACCGGTATTATACTCGAATTCCAATTCGGGACCAACTGGTCGAACTATTCCTGGTTTGTAGGTGATATTTTTGGAGCACCATTAGCAATAGAAGGAATTATGGCATTTTTTCTGGAATCGACTTTTATTGCCGTAATGTTTTTTGGCTGGAACAAAGTCAGCAAAGGGTTTCATCTCACAGCAAGCTGGTTGACTGCCATCGGGGCCAACCTTTCGGCCCTCTGGATTCTCGTTGCCAATGCATGGATGCAGTACCCGACCGGGATGAAATTTAATCCGGACAATGCGCGCAATGAAATGGCCAATTTCTGGGATGTCCTGTTCTCTCCTGTTGCAGTGAATAAATTTCTACACACCATTTCCTCCGGGTATGTAACTGCTGCTGTATTCGTCATTGGCATCAGTGCATGGTTTTTGCTAAAAAACCGGAACGTGGATTCGGCCAAACGCAGCATCCTGGTAGGAGCTATATTTGGTCTTATCACAGCCATATTCCTGGTCATCACTGGTGACGGTTCTGCTTATAACATGGCACAAAAGCAACCCATGAAACTGGCCGCGATGGAAGGTTTGTATAAGGGAACCAGCCCGAACGGACTGATCGTTTTCGGAATACATTCCGGCGATAAAAAAGTTGAGGATGGAACGGGTGGAATTAATGTAAAACTCGAGATCCCCAGGTTGTTGTCATTACTTGGTTATCGTAATGGGAATGCTTTTGTTCCGGGTATTGAGGATATTCTTAAAGGAGGCTTCAAGCCGGAATTCCAGAATGTACCACCGTTAGAAGTAGATAAAGCTTTTTCAGCGGAAGAAAAAATTGCACGCGGTAAATTGGCCATTGCTGCCCTTGGCGATTACAAGCGAGCCAGGCAGACAGGTGATATAGCTGCAACCAATAAAGCCGACAGTTCCCTGAAAGTCAATTTTCCCTATTTTGGTTATGGCTATCTGAATTCTCCAGACAGCATAATTCCAAATGTCCCATTGACTTTTTACAGTTTCCGCATCATGGTTTACCTTGGAGGATTCTTTATCCTGTTATTTATCTTCACGCTCTATTATGCACGCAAACAGACCTTGGAAACCAAACGCTGGTTCCTTTGGTTGCTGCTATGGTCAATTCCATTGGTTTATATTGCCGGTCAGGCAGGATGGATTGTGACTGAAGTTGGCCGTCAGCCCTGGGTTATCCAGGACCTTCTTCCAACAGTTGCAGCCGTTTCGATGATCGATGCTACATCTGTTCAGATCACTTTCTGGCTGTTTGCAGTGTTGTTTACCGCACTTCTGATTGCGGAAGTGATGATTATGACCAGGCAAATTAAAATCGGACCTAAAGATGGAGGAACCAACTAATGTTTGAAACGTTATCATTATCCTGTTTACAGCAATACTGGTGGGTTATCATATCCCTGTTGGGTGCGCTGCTTGTTTTCCTTATGTTTGTCCAGGGAGGTCAAACGCTCCTTTATACGCTTGGGAAAACAGAAGCCGAGCGAAAAATCCTCATCAATTCATTGGGAAGGAAGTGGGAATTTACCTTTACTACCCTTGTTACGTTTGGCGGAGCCTTTTTTGCTTCATTCCCATTGTTTTACTCTACCAGTTTCGGTGGAGCATATTGGGTGTGGATGGCAATCCTGTTCTGCTTCATCCTTCAGGCCGTTGCTTACGAATTCCGCTCAAAACCCAATAATTTCCTGGGTCACCGGACATACGAAATCTTTCTGTTTATCAATGGTGCACTGGGAACCATCCTTATCGGGGCCGCAGTTTCCACTTTTTTTACCGGCTCACAATTTATCGTCAACAAATTAAGCCTTACCGAACTCACAAACCCGGTAATCTCACGATGGCAAGGAGGTGCCCATGGACTTGAGGCGGTTCTCAACTGGCAAAATGTGGCGCTTGGCTTAGCTGTTTTCTTTCTTGCACGCATCCTTGGGATCCTTTATTTCATTAATACTGTAAGCGATAAAAATATTATGGGAAGGACAAAAAAACATCTGCTCATCAACGCTGTTCCTTTCCTCGTATTTTTCCTTGCTTATGTCTTTGCCTTGGTTCTGGGTAAAGGTTTTGCAGTAGATCCCGTCAACGGTACTATTTTCATGGAGGATTACAAATATTTGCACAACCTGATTCAGATGCCGATCGTACTGATCCTCTTTGTTATCGGCGTTCTGGCAGTTCTATTGGGCATCATTCGTCCTTTGGTGAATTTTGAGAAATGCGGATCAAAGGGAATCTGGATTTCAGGAATAGGAACGATTCTGACCGTTTTCTCCCTCCTGCTGCTCGCAGGATTCAACAATACTTCGTACTATCCTTCAACTTCTGATCTGCAGAGTTCACTGACGATCCATAACAGTTCTTCCAGTCATTACACCCTGACTGCCATGAGCTATGTTTCACTGCTTATTCCATTTGTGCTTGCTTATATCTGGTATGCATGGAGGTCGATCAACAACAAGAAAATCGATGCAGCGGAAATGGAATCGGATAGTCATGCATATTAAAGTATTAACCAAAGTAAAACGTTACAAACTTAACATACCCATATATGTATCTCTCATCAATCATCTGGTATCTGACATGGCCGATTCTGATTTATGTTTCTTACAGGATAATCCTTTGTTCCGTTAAAAAATACGAGAAGAAACAGTTGGGATAAGGAGAAATTTTATCGGCTATTTCTTTCCCGGGCAATAACGTTGTATCAACATTGCTGCCTGCCTGTTCCCGAGAGTCATTGCCTTTTGCCAGTCCTGGCAAGCGCCAGCAATGTCATTTAATTCAAGCTTTGAAGTTCCTCTTCCAAGATAAGCATCAGCATAGTCCGGGTTGATTTGTATGGCGCGAGAAAAATCTTCTATGGCCTCTTTGAAATTTTTCAAAGCTGCAGCTTTCACGATTCCACGGTTGTTGTACGCTTTGAAATAGTCTGGTGAAAGGCGGATCGCTTCATCATATAACCTCATTGCACCCGGAATATCTCCTTTTTTGTATTGCTCATTTGCATTGTTGAACTTCTGTTTTGCCTCCTGGTCTTGTGGATCTTCCATGCCAGGCTGAATAATCCGCTTTTGTTCCTCATAGAATTTTCTCAGGCCGTTTGTTGCTACGATATTCCCTTGATCAAAACGCAGAATCTGTCGATAGCAAATAGAGGCCTTTTCCAGATCTCCTTTGGCTGAATATATGTCTGAAAGAGCATAGTAGATAAACTTATTTCTCCCGTCCGTTCTCCTCAGATTTTCGAGTAAAAACTTTTCAGCAACAGGATAATTTTTAAATTGTAAAAAGAATGAACCGAGATTGAGTAAATCATCACTTTGAAAATCCTGATTTTCCCAAAAACCCTCCATGAAAGCACGGAATGAAGCGTGTGGTTCTGTTTCAAGGATTCGCCTGACCGAAGATTCATCAAGATTGCAGGGGATATTATACAGGCGAAACAACGAATCAATGTCAATCTCCTGAAGATTTTTGGAATAATTTGTCCGGGCAAAGATGACAGTCAGACCATCGATATAAATCAGCCGCCAATCAGGCATTCCCAAAAGCTGAACAGTCCAGGGAAAATATTTGACATAGTTGTAGATGATCAGATCTGCCTGATACTTATCAGCCAAATCCGCCAAACCGAGTTTCCAGCTTTCTGTCAGTTCCTGGTAGAGATCTTCCCTGACCACTTCGAGACGTCCATCGATGAAAACAGGTTGCGGCAACCTCCATGAAAGCCATCCTCCCAGGCTGATTCCATTGATTATCCGCCAGTTAAGCCCGTTTTGCAGCAAATAACCAGCGGCTTTTTCCGGCAACTGCCGGGAATCGAGACCAATACCTGTTTTTGTATATTCATGATTATCTGCATAATATGATCCTGCAATTATTCTTGCGATTAATGCAAGTGGAAGAAGAATCATCAGGATGACTCCGGAAATCCTGAAAATTCGCAGGTTACGTTTCAACCAGACAGCATTTACTTTTTCACGAATAAATGCTGAAATATCAACCAGAGAAAAGCAGAGGATTGGCATCCCTACTATAGCAAAAAGTGCAATATTCCTGACCGAAACAAAGGCAAGGTAAGCGAAAACTACCAACAGAAAAAAATCATGGAATACCCGCTTTTTCCAGGTCAGGATTGCACAGATGAAAGTAAAAGCCAGAAAAATCATAAAGAGGATGTCTTTGAATAAGAACCGGTCCAGGTCGAAAAATGATTTCAATTCCTTAATATGCTCATGAAAAATATTGTTCGGATCAAACCGTGTAAAGAGTTCCAGCGGAAAGGTAATTACCTTAGTAAAATATGGATTGACAAAACAAACCATGACCGCCATGATCATCCATAAAAGAAATGATTTTTCAATTTTTTTATCACGGATCATAAGGCTTACAAAATATGCGCCCGCCAATGCGAAACCCAGGATAAATAAGCCGTGCATATTACACCAGAAAAGCATTATGACCGGAAGGAGGAACAGGTGATTCCGGCGATGATAATAATAGTCATCCAGAATGATCAGAAATAGCGTAAGAAAGAGAAAAGTAAACATCTCCGGGCGAAGTGAAATCCTGGTTTCCATGATGAGGAATCCGAACAAAAAAACAAAACAGGAAATATGGAGTGGAACCTTTTTCCTTTGATTGCGGATCAGCAAAAGGACCAATAATCCAAGCATTGAAAACATCCCCAGGATACTTAATCCATTGTATCCGATGATTTTATAAATAGAAAAGACAAACACCTGGAACAGCCAGTTCATATCGGTGTAATCATGGCTATTGACGGTATAAGTAAATGTGTCTTTTTCAGGAATGGCTTTGTTCTGGACAATCCATTTCCCTGCTTTCAGGTGCGAGCCGATATCAGGATCTGACAACTTTCGCATTGACAGGAAAGCGATCAAAAAAGTGACAAGGATAAACGGGATTATCCAGCTTGATTTATATTGATTCTTCATCCTTCACCGTAACAGGCATTAAAACCATTCAACAAAGTTGTGAGTTAATTCCAAATTAAGTTGCCTTATGTTTAATGATCAAACCTACATGAAATTTATCGATTTCACAATGATATGATGTAAAATTAGTTGATACTGCATTTCAGCGCACTTACGCGGTTATTTTAATTAATATATCATAATCTTGCAATAATCCGTGATGAAAAATTTCTGTTTTCAGAAGATAACATATTTTAAGCGTTTCATATTCAGATAATTAGCTGGTCGAATCATTCAATGTTAATTTTCCGAATATTTTTGGCCCGCCATTTGCTTTACATTGTTGTTCAAGAGGGAAACATACCATCTGATTTGATTTCTGATTTTTCGCTCTTGATTTGCTTCATTATAGATAACTTTGAGCAGGATTGGGAATTAATCAGCATCGTCGGGGGTTTTATGCGGTAGACTTTTGAACAATGACCGACCTCACAATCAGCGGTGACTTTGATGCTCCTCGTATTGAATTGAGCAATGCAGCTAATTTGAATATTGATGGACGGGGAAACCAATCAGGGAGTGAAGATTTGGCGATCACAAATTCAAGCACAGAAAACTTTGCGTAAACAGTTCAGTATTATAATAATACGAAAAATTACACAATTAACAATCACCATCTCAACTAATTAGAATTTTTAAAAAAATTTTACCCCATATTAATTGTTTTTTCTAAATTTGTAAATCATTGTAAGGCAATTTATAGCAAAATATTTGAAATAAAATTACTCAAACATCAATTGTTATTGACTTTTTGCCGTAGCACCCATGATCGCAATTCTTTCCGAATAATGTTTTTAGGCCTATAACGTTCTGCGATATTGTCGGTTATGTTGTTACGGGTTTTTTTTCTCAATAATCAGATATTAATAAATTATGAAAAAACAAATCACTTTCTTCTTTGCGCTCATGTTGGCAAGCATGCTCGTTGCCAACAACATTGATGTTACCAATATCAAACTCACCGGACAAGACGCTACCAGCGACTTCACGCTGGTGAAGTTCGACATCTCATGGGGAAACTCATGGCGAACCTCCTCTGTTCCCAACAACTGGGATGCCGCCTGGGTTTTTGTAAAGTACCGTGTTACCGTGGCAAACGGTGGCGATGGGTTGTGGAAGCATGCGTGGCTCAACAATGGCGGCCACACTGCACCAGGTGGAAGCAGCATTAATATCGGCCTGCTTAATCCAGCCTCCTCATTTAACGCCACTACCAATCCTGGCTTAGGCGCTTTTATTTACCGTGATGCAGATGGCTCAGGCGATTTTGGCATCACCGGAGTGAAACTCCGCTGGAACTACGGAGTAAATTATAAATCCGGCACAACACCCATCGATGATAACGATGTTGTTGATATCCAGGTTTTCGCTATAGAAATGGTGTATGTTCCGGGGGGTGCATTTACCGTGGGAAGCGGAGGAACGGAATATGCCAGTTTTACCAATGGCTCTTGGACATCTGGTGCCACCCTGCCTTTGTCCATAGCTTCTGAAGATATTCTGACCGTAAGCCAATCTAATGGAAATCTCTGGTACACTACTCCTGGTTTACCAACCTATGTTGGCGATCGTGCAGGGCCCATCCCTGCTGCTTTCCCAAAAGGTTATGCTGCGTTTTACTGCATGAAATACGAAATGAGTCAGCAGGAGTATGTGGATTTTTTAAATAACCTGACACAAACCCAGGCGACTGCCAGAAAGTACAACAAACCTACCCCGAATTACCGCTATGAAATCACGGGTAGTGCAGTTGGCAGCTATTCTACCACAAATCCGTATGTAGCCTGCAGCTTTTTAAGCTGGGCAGATGTTGCAGCATATCTTGATTGGAGCGGTTTACGCCCGATGACCGAGCTTGAGTTTGAGAAAGCATGCCGGGGAACAGCAACGGCAGTAGCTGACGAATATGCCTGGGGCACCACAACAATAGCACCGAACGCAGGAATTACCAACCCTGGGCAAAATAATGAAACAAGTTCCAGCAACGGAAATTGCTCTTATGACAATACCGTGCAAGGGCCAATGCGGGTTGGGGCATTTGCAACATCTTCCTCTGACCGCACAGCTTCAGGCTCCACATACTACGGCATTATGGAGATGAGCGGCAATTTGTTTGAGCGTCCGGTTACAGTGGGCACCGCAAAAGGAAGAGCTTTTACCGGTACACATGGTGATGGGGAATTAGATGCCAGTGGCAATGCCAACGCTTCCACCTGGCCTGGCGGCGCTGATCCCGATGGCAGTGGTTTCCGCAGCAGCGGTTGGGTGAGCCTTAGTACGCACTTGCGAGTTTCCGAACGCAACTACGCGGCGTACTTCGACCCCGATGATAGGCGTTTAAACGATAATGGTGGTCGTGGCGTGCGCATGGCACCTTAGCCGGCGCTTTGACCAATTGACAATGAATAATGAATAATTAACAATTATCAGTTATGAAAAAACTTACTTTTTATATTATATCACTGGTAGTGCTGCCGGCAGTAATTCATGCCCAATATACGGGTGGCGATGGCAGAGGAGATGTCTCTTTAACACTTAACAATACTTTTTTAGCAAACTACTTTAAAACTGCCGGCAATTGGAGCGAAGTAAACAACTGGAGTGATGCCGCATTACCCACCTCCGTGCAGAACGCAAATATTGCAGCAGCGGCTGTGGTGGGTGATGATTATGTTCATCCGGCCTTAACGATTGCCTCAGTCGGTTCGGTAACAATTTCTCCGGGAAAAAGCCTTACCATTTCAGGTACTCTAACCAACCATGCCGGTATGTCAGGCCTTGTCATCTGCAGCAATGCAACCGGCACCGGCTCACTTATCCACAATACCGACAACGTAAATGCTACAATCCAGCGATATATTACAGGGAGCACAGATCTGACCATATTCAAATATCACTTTGTAGCGGTGCCGCTTACATCCGCAGCATCTCCAGTCAGCAACCTTTTTCTGGACTCTTACTTAGAAAATTTTTCGGAAAGCACGAATAGCTGGGTAAGCATGGGCGCTTCAACCACCAATCCATTGGATGTAACAAGGGGCTATATGATCTATTATCCTGCGGCCAGTACCACTTATAGCTTTGCCGGGCCGATGAACAACGGCAGTTTTACGGCACTTACAAGTTATACAACGGGTTATGGTTACAACCTGGTTCCAAACCCTTATCCCTCAGCAATCGACTGGGATGCAGCAAGTGGATGGACAAAGACCAATGTTGATAATGCAGTGTATATCTGGCCATCCGATGCCGGTTCCGGAGCCACAGCAACCAACTATGCTTCTTATGTAAATAGTGTATCGATAAATAGCGGCAGCAGATATATTGCCACAGGACAGTCGTTCTTCGTCCATGCCAATGCAACAAGTCCTGTGTTGACAATGGACAACGGAGTGAGGTTACATAATGGTGTACAATTCTTTAAAACTACAGAGTCAATCCCCCGTCTGCTGCGTATCAGTTGTGTGGCCAATGGTGCTACCGACGAAACAGTAGTTCGTTTCACTGAAGCAGCTACCACCGGTTTTGATGGCAACTGGGATGCCTACAAGATGCAGGGTGGGGCGGATGCACCGCAGCTCAGCTCGGTTGCATCCGACAACAGCAACTTGAGTATTAACAGTATGCCTTCAGGCGCGGGGGCGGTGGCAGTTCCGGTTAAATTCTCATTCAGCACGGCCACCGATGTTACCTTTACTGCCAGTGGCATGGAATCATTTAATGAAAACATTCCCATCTACCTCGAAGACCTTGCACTCAGCAAGATGGTTAATCTCAGACTGAACCCTGTGTATACTTTCAGTTACCAGACCGGCAATGTCATTGACCGCTTCATACTTTATTTTTCAGGGTCCGTCGGCACTGAAGAACTTTCGGTTGGTTCCGGAAAAGCATTTATCGGCAATGGCCGCCTTTTTATTGATGCACCCGGCATGAAAGGTCAGATGGCCGACATCACAATTCATAACTCTCTTGGACAACTCCTCAGCACCGACAAAGTTGTAATGAACGGTATTGTCAGTGTAGATGCTCCGCAGAACACAGGGGTGTTCATTGTTCAGGTTGTCACTGCAAACCAGCATTTCGTAGCAAAAGTCTTAAACAAACAATAAACCATTCCTTATGAAAAAGTTAATCTATCCTTTACTGATTGCCACATTCGTAAGTCTAACCATAGTTGTTTCGGCCGACCCGCCCCCTCCGCCGCCGGGCAACCCAAGCATTGGTGGTGGTGGTACCCCTGTGGGAGCCCCCATCGATAGCGGATTAGGCGTGTTGCTTATCCTGGGCGCAGCTTACAGCGCGATGAAACTGTACCATGCGCGTAAATTGACCCAGGAAAAAGAGGCAATATAAGCCTAAACAGCTTATCTGGTACTTCCTGATTGATATTGGTGTTCCAAGAGTTATTTTTCTTGCTCATTTGGCGACTGTTGTTTCTTCGAAATTGATGCCAATCCATGAAAGCGGATTTCCGTGTTTCGTGCCTGCTTACGTACGCTGAAATAAAAAGAATGATTGCTCTCTTTCTTGAGACAATTTTCAGCACAGAAAGTCATCCTTATTATTGTCATAAACCAGAACAAGAAAACACCAGTTACCACATAAGCAGCAATGTTTGAGGCATTCACGGTACAGGCGTGAATCGAACAAAGTGAGATATACCCGATCGCAGTTGTGTTGTAGTAAACGAAGCCAGCCCGGCTTGAGGGCGATAGTAAATAATTTATGGCAAGACAAATATGGTGTTTTGGGTTATTTGCAATATCGCCCGCCAAATACAAGATTTTTATCCAACTACTTCCGAAATTATCCGAAATTTGGATACATAATTGTTTGCAACATTTTTATGTATAGTACTTTTGGCGAAATGACCAAAAAAATACAATTACCATGAAAAACAAAACAAGAATACCGAACTGGCTGGCAGGAATTTTACTATTGTCAGGAATTACAATTTTGACCGCTAATGGCGTCCAAGCCCAGAATGATGCTGAAGGGAGTAAAGATCCCGTCCTTTTCACGAGGATGCCCGGTTACCAGATTTCCCGGTATGATGATCTGCAGTTCGATCAATACGAATTTAGAGTAAGTGATAGCAAGACCCGGATCGTGGAGGGGCATTCACTTTTTATAATCTATGATGCCAATGATAATATACAAGTTCCCAGTCCGTTGCAGATCGGGAGAAATTATATCAACGCAGCCAAGTCAGTTGGCGGACAGCTCGTTTATGAGTTCCATGATCCGGGAGAAGATGTGGTTGTGAAAGTTGTTAAAAACAACATGGAAACCTGGGCCTATGTGACTGCCAACGGCAATGGTTCATATTCTATTCATCTCATCGAGAAGCAGACGATGAAACAGGATGTGATTGCAGACGCCAGCACCATGGATAAGAGCATTAAAGAATCAGGCAAAGCTACGCTTTACGGAATTTATTTTGATACCGGCAAAGCGGACGTGAAACCAGAATCAGATGCGACCCTGAAGGAAATTGTAAAATTATTGAAGAACGAATCCAATCTTAAACTTTATGTCGTGGGACATACCGATAATACAGGAACGCCGGATGCAAATATGAAACTGTCGCAAGACAGGGCGATGGCGGTAGTGAATGCACTTGTAAGCAAATATGCTATAAACGCTAACCGGCTGAAAGCTTACGGTGACGGCCCGACAGCGCCTGTGATGAGCAACGATTCAGAGGAAGGCCGGGCTTTGAACCGCCGCGTAGAGCTGGTGAAGCAATAGGCAAATGTTTTTATATTTGTTAAAGAAATCTATCAAAAAATGAAAAAAGCAGTATGTTTTATATGGATATTGGGATATGTCCTGGTAGCAGGTAACGCGGAACTTCTGGCACAAAAGGTTACTCAAAGTGATGCATTGATTGCAGCCGGCAACTTTATCCATTCCAGGATCCCCCAATTGAACATCGGTTTTATTGAACCTCTGACAACGGAAATGGATACATTGGCATGGATAGTTCATTGTCAGCCTGTGGGTTTTATAATTATTTCAGCCACCCCATACATGCCGCCGGTCATTGCATGGTCAAAGGAAGGTAATTTCGGGGAAGGCCAGGCCTGGGAACATTTTCTTCCGGTCTTCATGAATGACATTGCTACCAGGAAGAGATTGGCGTGTCCTGACAACACTGAAAGCGCCATCAACAGTACGAATTGGACTTACTGGATGAATCCTGCTGCCATGACCCGGGGATTTGAGCAATGGCCACCTGAGGGCTGGTCACCAACCGGAGGCTGGCTGTTTACCAACTGGACACAAAGCGCTCCTTATAATGACTTTTGTCCTATCGACGGCCAAACCCATATTCGCAGCATTGCAGGTTGCCCTGCAACAGCGATGGCGCAGATCGTAAATTATCATCACGACCTGCACGGTACACGGTTTAGTAATTCCGATGACTATTATCATAGTTTCGGCACCGGAAATCAATATTGGATTGATAACGACTGGGCAAGCTACAATTTCCCTTCCTGGGATCAGCTAAACATCTATCTTGAAGCACTGGAGGTACATTTCCAGAATGGAACATCGCTGAAAAATGATGACATGGCCGCCTTGACTTTTGCCTGTGGAGCTGCAGCAAAACAGGTTTACAGCTCTTCTGTTTCAGGCACCTATGGGATCAACCAGGCATATGATGCTTTCATACGATTCGGATATACGGATGCACAGCTTATCTACCCTATCGACCCAAACTTAAACTCGCATCTGGCAGAGAACATCAAGCTGGGTTTACCTGCGCACTTAGGATTGGTTAACCCAGATGAGACCGCAGGGCATAATGTGGTTGTGGACGGTTATAACACAGACGAATTCTATCATTTCAATTTCGGCTGGGGTGGTTCGGCCAACGGCTGGTACACCATGCCGCCAACGAGCATTCCCTATGACCTGACAGTGGTTGAGGGAATCGTATTGGATATCAACCTGAGTCACCCGCCGGTTGGTTTGCCTCATGAAACTATTGCAGAAGATCATCAATATATGCTTTATCTCAATGAGACCGATGTATTGAGGATCAAGCTGCCGGAAAACTCTCGGTGGTTAGATGTCTCAGTGTTTGATATTTCCGGCAGGAGATTATTGCGGGTTCCTGCTACTTCGGAAAATTCAAAAAAACCCTTTGATATACGGCTTAACTTTCTGAATCAGGGTTTGTATATTGCCAGGCTGGAGACATGTAGTGGAAAAACATTCAGTCTTAAGTTTATCAGGTAAAAAATTATCTGTGAGAATTGCATACAGAGGGTTCCATGTTTTCGCAACAACCTGTCTTTCGATTATTTTTGATGATGGAACTCAAACAGGAACTTTTTGTTCAGGTAACTCAAAATATACCAATATTGCGGATACACAAAGGTTATAAGCGATGCGATAAAAAGAGGTACTTTACTAAATAGAAAATTAATTATCTTTGTCATATGAACGAGGTAGAACGCAATATCCAATCAATTGAGAATCTATGTATCAATCATAGCGTGGATAAGCTTTACCTTTTTGGTTCCATCTTGGGAAATGATTTTAATGAAAAAAGCGATATTGATTTTGTTGTCCGATTCAAGAATATTGAGTTACTCAAATATTCAGACAACTATTTCGATTTCAAATTCTCATTGGAAGATTTATTAAACCGACCTGTTGATCTTCTTGAAGAGCCATCGATAAAAAATCCATATTTTCTTGAAGCGCTAAATGAATCAAAAAAATTAATCTATGGATAGAGAGATCAGAACCTGGCTCTTTGATATCATTAGTGCAATTGAGGAAATTGAACAATTTCTGCCTCAAGGGCAAAGACTATTTGAAGAATACAAAAATGATCTCAAAACAAAACGAGCAGTGGAAAGGAATCTTGAAATAATTGGTGAAGCTACTAACAGAATACTTAGCAAGGATTCCAATTTCGAAATTTCACATTCAAGAAAAGTTATTAGCCTCAGAAATAGAATAATTCGTGGATATGATGTAATCTCTGATGAATTGATTTGGGGAATAATAATTAATGACCTACCGAGACTTAAGTCGGAAATCTCAAAATATTTATAAACGCACCGCTTAAAATCGAGTAGGCTGCCCCATCGGCAACGCAGGTAGGGAGAGCCTCTCACACCGCTGATGTGCGACAAGAAATCGCTTGATATAACCGTTTAACGTTCTTCGAATGATTAAACCTTGTGTTCCATCATAAGGATCCTATCGGCACATGCGTCAATGGCAACGTTGGGGTGTGAAGTTGCCGGGAAAGTGTGAAAGTTTGTATTTCATTCACCTAAAAACAATAATATGAAAACCATTAACTTTTTGTTAATATTTATTTCCATTCTGTTTCTATCCCAGTGCAAAAAATCTGATTCCAGTACTGAGAAACAAACATTAATAACATATCCAGTATCAGGTCAATATGGAAATAATATATTAGCCATGGCGGATGGTACAATCGTTGACACTCACCTGACTTTTAGCTTGTCAGCAAGTTTACAAGGAGATGCCTTATTAAAAATAATAATGACAAACTTAAGTACTGGAGGTAGAGCAGTTTGGCTTTATGATCAAGGATCAAATCAGAATTGGAATATTTCTACTTTTAATACAAATTTAAATCAACAAACATTTACTTCTAAAATATGCAGTTCATTAGATTTAAGAATGACATTTGCAGATACATTAGGAAAATGCAAAATTGATTTTTTTGAGAATAATTCTCAATCTCCGTCAAAATCAAAATATATAATCTGGCACTTTATAAAAAAATAAACTGTACATAAACGAACCGGCAATCACCAGGTGGAAAATAATGGAAAGCAAACATTTATCGCAATGCAGGCTCCCACTAAGATCTCTGATTTGCCTTCCCGCACCCCGCACTTTACAGTTCGCACTTGTCTTCTCGCACCTCAGGTCTCAGATCTGTCTTCTCTTGTGTATAACCAAGAATATTTGTATGTTTAGGGTATGTTTGTGGAAAGGATACAGATTATTTCACTTTTGGATTAGAACCGGGTACCAGAATAATGCTATTCGGGCGTTATGCCTTATAAAGAAGGGTTAGAACCAGCAGGTACCTGAGCCAGACAATAAATTACCAACAATTGAACTGATCAATTATGAAAAAATCAGTATTACTTTTTGGACTACTTATATTTTTAGGATATAGGAATCAAGCCCAGGATAATTTTTTTATTATCAACCCTTCTTTGGATTCCAATCTTGTCGTTGATCTGAAAGACACATTGATATATGCATATCCAGGCCCACACGCGACAGAAGTATATACGATGGATATGGATGGAAATCACATAGCCGACATAACAATTACTGCATACGGCGATATACAGGGAGTGTATGGATATGCAAGTATTAAATTTGAAACCTCTGATAGCTGCATGTTTTCAATTGATAATTCAGTATTGGATTCTTCGTATTGTACAGTTTCAGGACAGACAACTTACGATCCCCCAAGCACATTTAAAATGGTTAAGATACACAACCTGTTTGATACACTATTGATAAATGATGATTGGAGCCAGGCCAGCACATATATTGCAAACTTAATGTACAGTATGAAATTCCCCTGCGTTCTTTATTCATTGAATAACTGGATATCCGGAGAGCATTATATCGGGATCAGGAAAATATTCAGGAACATAAATTATCTTGGATGGATAAAAGTAGAGGTTTTGAATTATTCTAAAATAGTAATGAAAGAATATGCTTTTAATGTTGAGTCATTAAGCACAGACCAATATAAGAAAACTTCGCTTCTTATTTTTCCAAACCCTTCAACTGACCGGTTAACCATCGACTGTGGCAATAAGCGGAATTTGAAATTGCAGATTTATACTACTATGGGAAACAGTGTTTTTCAAAGGAATATGACTTCCGGGAAAAACGAGTTGGATGTTAGTTATTTGATTCCTGGCATCTACTTTGTTCGATTATCCGGACCTGATGGAGTGTTTCAGCAAAAATTAATAAAGAAATAATTTTTACACGGCATAATAAATAAGGCTTCGTGTGGTACGCTCTTCAGTACTAAACATGTAGCCACGTTGCACGGAAGCCCGTTCCGCTCGTCTAAGCAGTTTGATCGTTATGGATTTTAAAACAATTTGAGTTACTCAGTGGAAGGAGAATCCGGAAAATATTATCCGGAACTTATGGTAAGGTTTATTGAAATGAAAAATAGCACCACCGAATTTTTACGATTTGCAATCATTACGGGCATTATTAAACAATATAA
>CAIWTA010000138.1 GCA_903915465.1 uncultured Bacteroidales bacterium
CAACGCAACTGCGCCGTCATCTATCTCACTTCGTGAGATTTCCGGCTTCGCCGGAACCGAAGACGTCGAAGGCTGCTTATCTGGCGACTGTTATTCTTTTTGATTATTGGCTTTCCCATAGCTTATGGATTGAATTATCAAGAAAAAGGAGATAATTTTATTAAGCATTGAAATTGTCGGAATGAAATTTTTAACAGTCTCATAAATTTGAAAAATATATATTACCGGATTATAACTTTAACAGCATTGATGCAGGAATTCTTTCCCTGAACTTTCAGGAAATAGAGTCCTTCCCTCAGATCTTTTACATCAATCTGAATTTGTTTCTCCTGAATGGAAGAAACCGTCCTAACGTATTGGCCGTTGATACTGATCAGGTCAATCCTTTCAAGTGAAGTCGTGGGTTCAATATACAAAATATCGCTCACGGGGTTTGGATAGACTCGTGCCAGCGGATGACTCTTTTCTTCGATCCCGACACCGGTAATTTTCTCTGCAGAATAAACCATGACCGGCAACCCGACAATTGAATCCTGCGTAAGCGGTGTGACTTCAAACACAAGATACTTTCCAAGGTAAACAGAGTCGATCGTATAGGAGATCTTAAAAGCTGTGTCGATAGGAGTGACAGGACCACCAATGCTATCAGCCAGATACCATCTGTACCTGGAATTTCCTTCCGGTCTGAGGTTGTAGTCTTCATACCGGTAGCTTCCGATCACTGTCCTTGCAGGGTGCAGGGTATCCTGGATCATTACATCATAAACAAATGGAATTGCAGGAACCGAAGGATCGATGTTGTTGTACCAGGCGGTGAATGAATTGGCTGTTGCAGCCAATGTGTAAGTTCTGCTTGAATCATTCGGAAGCTCTGCTGTTGCCCAATTTCCATTGAACCGGAACTTAAAACGGAGCGGCGGTCCTGCGATCAGTGCAGTATCCATGAATAAAGTGAGTGAAAAAAGACTGTCATTCCCGCGATTGAATAAGACATCATTTGCTCCTTCATTGTTGAAATTCCCGGCAACGTCTACAAAATCAGTATTTGAAGTGAAATGGCCGGCCTTGATCTGGTAAAAAAGATTGCAATTAAATGTCATTGGAATGGTGGCAGGATTCACATTGTTAAAGAAGTTTGTGATCGTCAGTGCGGAATCCGGAATGCGCACTAATCGAGTGGTTGTATCAACCTGTTCAGTAAAAATAGTGTCAGCCTTGTGAATCCTGAATTTATAAGAATAAACCACACCCTGCAGGAGTTCCAATCGGATCTCGTAAATATCAGAAGTTCCTGTTCGCTCCAGGAAATCCTTTCCCAGCCATTGGTTCATCGATCCTGTAATATCTATCGTATCTGTAGTTGGATCAAACATGTTGTTGGCGATCATATATTTCATGTTCACCTGGAAAGTTACGGTATCAATCATGACAGGACCCGGCTTCTGTGCGTCCAGGAGGGAGGAGGAGAACAAAAGAAAGGTAAGAAGCGAAAAATATATTATGTGTTGCAGTGGCTGATGTTTCATTAAAAAAATATTTTTGAGTACTATTGTTATTGGATGAAATGTTCAAGTATCATAGATTTGGATATGGCAAAAGTAAGAAAAAATAGATTCATCTTATTTCCTCTGCATTACAAGGTATTCCCATGGTTTCATGGTCAGCGTAGATTCTTCTCTGAATGAAACCGGCTCATTGGTGAAGACATTGGTATAATCTCCAGGGAAATTCCTGGAAAGAAACTTTACATCAATTTGGCGGGAAGAAAGATTAAACACCGCAAAAAGTTTAAAAGGCCCACGGATCCTGGTAAAAGCATAGATGTCTTTATCGTTATCCGTGGAGACTTTTGTCATCTGCCCACCAGCTTTTCCATTCCATAAAGCTGCGTTCCTCTTTTTCAGGTTTATCAAAGTAGTATAAAATGGTTGCAATTTATAATCATCCCAGATGATCAGATCTTTGTCGAAAAACTTCAGGCGTTTGTTGAATGCAGATTCTTGTCCACTGTATACCAGTGGAATTCCGGGAACACAAAAAGTCAATACGGCAAATGTTTGTGCGGCATTACCCATACGTTCAAATTCAGTACCATTCCATGAATTTTCATCATGATTACTGGTAAACCTCAGCCGGTAAGCATCCAAAGGATAATTCTCGGCTTCTTTTTCCCATAGAGAATCGATCTCATCTGCACTCTTTTCACCTTTTGCTATTGCATTCATGAGGTGATAAAAGTCAAAGGAATAGGTAGCATCAAAAGCAATATCATGCATCTCCGGGGTTTCCCATTCAGCGAGCATAAAGACTTGTTTAACTTTTTTGAGCTTTGGCACTGCTTCATTCCAGAAACTTACAGGTACCATTCCAGCTACATCGCAGCGATAGCCATCGATATCTGCTTCATTTATCCAGTAAATTAAGGCATTTGTCATATATTCCCGCAACCCTGGTTGTTCATAATCTAATCCGGCGGCATCGGTCCAATCTTTCACAGGAGATTTGATCCGGCCTTCCGCATCATGTTGATACCATTCCGGATGCTCGGTGATCAGGTTATTGTCCCAGGAAGTATGATTGGCAATCCAGTCAATGATAACTTTCATTCCAAGTGAATGAGCCTCTTTCACCAGGTTCCGGAAGTCATCTAAATTGCCGAGCTCAGGATTTATCCCAAGAAAATCCTTCACCGAATAATAGCTGCCAAGCGTTCCTTTTCTGTTTTTTTCGCCAATCGGGTTAACCGGCATCAGCCAGAGAATATCGATACCCATCTTTTTCAGCCTCGGCAGATGCTGTTGAAACGCTTTGAATGTGCCTTCAGGCGTGTATTGCCGAAGGTTTACCTCGTAGATGGTGGCATTTTTACTCCAGTCGGGGTGCACAAGGCCTGATGGTTTAACAGCTATTCTGTGACGAACGAATGCCCAGAGGAAGATTACTACAATTGCATATACAACAACCATCAGGATTTTCGGACCAACCCCTACATTAGAATGTTCAAACATAACAATACTTTTTAATCACAGGCAATATTTAATCTTTTTATGGGTCAATTCCCCGTAGCTTGCTGCGGTGTAGTTCATTTTGTCAATATCTCAAATGAATTCCCTTTTAGTACAAGGGTGATTTTGTTTTTTTCCAGTTTCGCATCAGATCCAAAATGATTGACCAGCCTGGCGTTCTCAAATCTTTGCGGGACTTCGAAAGTGATTTTCTTCGCGGATTTGTCTTTATTGAAGATAACAAACACGGTGTGATCAAAATAGGTTCGCATGTACACAAAGATCTTTTCACTAACCTGAAGAGTTTTAAAGTCGCCGTAGATGAGTGGAAGGTTTTGTCTTCTTATGTGAATGAGTGTATCAACAGTTGACTTCAGACGTTTTTCAGAAAGTGAGAGTTGATCGAATTTCATCATTCTCGAATTGTCCGGATTGGCTGCCCCGGCCATCCCGAACTCATCACCATAGAGGATAAAAGGAATGCCGGGAATGGTAAGGTTAAATGCCATCAGTGATGCAAGTTTTGCAAAGCCAATCGTATCTTTAACTTCTATAGCACGATCCCAGCCAGCTTTGCGCTCATCCTCACCGAAAGTCAAAGCCCCGGAAGCCAATGAGATAAATCGGGAGAAATCGAGATTCCCTGAGATATTTCCCATCAGGGAATGTTCACCATAATAACTAAAACTTTCCTGCAAAGTATAATTCAGGTCTTTAAATGAAGCAACATCGCGGGCAAACACTTTTCTGGCATCGAAAAACAGATCAAAATCGATTTGCCCGTCGAGTTTTCCCGGATTGACATAACTATTGATCAGATCCCGGGTACCATAAGTTTCACCTGCCTGGTATACTGGCCGTTTATCAGGAATGACTACCTGTTCCTTCAGCTTTTGTGTCAGCATTCTCCAATAAGAGTCGGGGATATGGTTGGCGGCATCAAAGCGGACCCCATCGATGTTATAGTTTTTCACCCAGAACAATACTGAATCCGAGCTGATTTTGCTTACTTCTGGTTGAGAAAGATCCAGCGTTGGCAGGAATTCTTCAAACCATGTTGTATATCGCTGTTCTTCCCATAATCGGACGTTCTTCTTTTTCTTTGGAAGAATCAATGGCGTGGTCCATCCCGGATGTTCCTTGTAAAGTTTGCTGTCCTGGTGAACATAATTCGGGACAACGTCGAGGATCACGTTTATATTTTTGCCATGCGCTTCCACGACTAAGTTTTTCATCTCATCTGCCGTACCGAATCGTGGATCAACAGACGTCAATATTACAGGCCAATATCCATGATAGCCTGTTGATTTGCGATGAGGAGCCTGGTATTCTGCCCAGGCATTCACCGGATTCTGCGAGACAGGCGAGATTCGGAGTGTATTCACACCAAGGTTGGTGAAATACCCTTCTTTTATTTTCTCAATGATGCCAGCCAGGTCGCCACCCTGAAAATTGAGCTTAGGATCTACATTTTTATCGTTGACGGGTGCATCATTTTTAGGATTTCCATTGCGGAAACGATCGACCAGAAGGAAATACACGATCATGGCTTCTTTATCGGCGCGGGTAAGCTTTGAAGCATCAGTAATCACTTTACCTTCCTGTAAAGGAACCAGGATTTCATTTGAGCAACCTACAGCATTGAACGCCCATATCCGTAGCATTGAACGATCAAAATCCCTGGCTTTTACCGGGATGGTGATCTTCAGCCCGGAACTGTCATTTGAGACGAATTTGGCATCCAGCCTGTAATTTTGCCAGAAAACGAAAATTTCTGTAGTCTTGTTCTTGATTCCAATAGAAATTCTGTTTTTCTCCACTTTTTCTGTATAGATAAAAGGAGCACCGGGGGGATTCAGAGAACCAACACGCAGCAAAGAGCAGGTCTTTCCAAGGATGTTTTCTGTGACTTCAGAATTGCCGGGGTCAAGCATGGATTTACCATCCACTACAAGAGTGTACTGGTATTTTCCAGGTGCGAGAAACAGGTTGGTCTCCCATCTTCCGTTTTTCAAGCGTAAAGGAACCTTCTTCGACATCCAATCCGTCATTTCACCTGCTATTTCTACCTTTTTATAGGTTTTTCCTTTGG
>CAIWTA010000139.1 GCA_903915465.1 uncultured Bacteroidales bacterium
GCCACTGTTTGTGACTTCGATATCCTGGAGCAGTCAATTGAGGTTAGAAAAAAAGTAGGTTACCTTCCGGAAAATAATCCGCTTTACTTAGAACTGTATGTAAAGGAGTTTCTTGGATTTATTGCCGGAATCCATTTCCATACCGGAAACAATCTACAATCAACCAGTATAAAAAAACGAATTGCAGATATTATTGATTTGACCGGTCTTGAGGCAGAGCAACACAAAAAGATCGGAGCCCTTTCCAAAGGATATCGTCAGCGTGTTGGGTTGGCGCAAGCATTGATCCACGACCCGGAAGTTCTGATACTTGATGAACCCACATCAGGTCTTGATCCTAACCAATTGCTTGAGATTCGGGGATTGATCAGGAAGATCGGAGAAGAAAAGACAGTGATGCTTTCTACTCATATCATGCAGGAAGTTGAAGCCATCTGCCGCCGGGTGATCATCATCCATAAAGGGAAGATCGTTGCCGATGATACTACTGCTAATCTCCAACATATTGCTTCTTCATCAAATATCATCCGTGTCGAATTCAGTACGCAAGTTGACCTGGAAAAACTGAAAAAAATCGCAGGTGTAGTTGAAGCCAAAAGGATTAAATTGTCCAGACAGGACGTGGGAACCGGGAACTGGGAACTGATTTCGGATCCTTCGGTTGACATTCGCCCCGACCTGTTCAAATTTGCCGTTGACAACAATCTTACGGTTTTATCCCTTGTCAGGGAAGAGCTTAAACTGGAAGAAGTTTTCCAGGATCTCACAAAAAATTAAGATAATATTTTAAAGAAACAATTTGAACATTTCTCCCTGTTTTGTAATTCAAAATAATTATTACTTTTGCACCACAAAATGTGGAAAGATTTGATTGATTGCAACCACAGGAAAAAATGCTAAAACAAAATTTCCTTCCGCTCAATCTTCAAATCCATTTTATTCTGAATTAATCATTTAACTAATAATCAATTTATCATGGGATATTTATTTACATCGGAGTCCGTATCTGAAGGACATCCCGATAAAGTAGCAGATCAGATATCAGATGCATTATTGGACGAATTCCTGCGATGGGATCCCGAATCAAAAGTTGCTTGTGAAACTTTTGTTACTACCGGGCTTGTTGTCTGCGGAGGCGAAGTAAGAACCACCGGTTATATCGATGTCCAGGAAACCGCCCGTAAGGTTATCCGGCAGATTGGCTATACGAAAGCTGAATATCGGTTCGACAGTGATTCCTGTGGCGTTATGTCAACCATTCATGAACAATCCAGTGATATCAATCAGGGCGTTGTACGCGCAAAACCTGAAGAACAAGGCGCCGGTGACCAGGGTATGATGTTTGGCTTTGCCTCAAAGGAGATGGACAATTTCATGCCGATGTCCATTGAACTTGCGCATATTTTACTCCAGGAACTTGCTGCAATCCGGAAAGAAGGCAAACAGATGAAATACCTTCGCCCGGATTCAAAATCGCAGGTTACCATAGCTTACGACGACAATGGTCAGCCTTTGGGTATCGACACTATTGTTGTAAGTACACAGCATGACGAATTCATCCTACCTAAAGACAATTCTCAGAAAGCAGAAAAGGTTGCAGAAGTTGCAATGCAGAATAAAATTAAAGAAGATATCAGGAAGACCTTGATCCCCAGGGTCGTCAAGACTTTACCTGTCAGAATCAAAAAATTATTCACTACCAATTATAAGCTTTATGTGAATCCTACCGGGAAATTTGTTATTGGTGGTCCTCATGGTGATACCGGATTGACAGGTCGTAAGATCATTGTTGACACCTATGGTGGTCACGGAGCGCATGGTGGTGGTGCTTTTTCGGGTAAAGATTCTTCCAAAGTTGACCGTTCTGCCGCATATGCTGCACGTCATATTGCAAAAAACATGGTAGCGGCAGGTGTCTGCGATAAAGCGCTTATCCAGGTTGCATATGCCATCGGTATTGCCCAACCTGTAGGTCTGTTCATTGATACTTTTGGAACATGCAAAGTGAAAGACAAGAAAGGGAAACTTCTTACAGATGGCCAGATTGCTGAAAAGATTAACAAGGTATTTGACATGCGCCCGTACGCAATTGTGGAGCGTTTTGGTTTAAAGAATCCGATTTTCCTGCAAACAGCAAGTTACGGCCACTTTGGAAGAGATTCTTATGCCAAAGAGGTTGAAGTATATTACCCGGTGAAAGGTTCAAAACCCAGGAAGAATGGAAATGGAAAAGATGTTTACCTGAAAAAAGTCGAATTCTTTGCTTGGGAAAACCTTGATTATGTAGATAAGATCAGGAAGGAATTTGGGATTTAGAAAGAAGCAAATTCACCGCCAAGGCTCGAAGACGCTAATGAAATTTGAAATTGAGCACAAATACCTTGTCCTTAAGGATCTCTGGCATTCATCAAAGAAACCTGAAGGAATTCTTATAAAACAAGGATATCTGCTGGATCATCCGGAGAAGATCATCCGTGTCAGGGTCAAGAGAGACCAGGGATTTCTCACGATCAAAGGTCCTACAGTTAAAGCAACGCGCCTCGAATATGAATATCCTATCCCGGTAGCTGATGCCGAAGAATTACTCCAATCTTTTGTTGGTCATTGCATCGAAAAAATCCGATTTAACATCATTTTCGCCGGTAAGCTCTGGGAAATTGATGAATTCCTGGGTGATAATGAAGGTCTGTTGCTTGCAGAGATTGAATTGAAGTCGGAAGCTGAGACGTACGAAAAACCGCCCTGGATAGGAGAAGAAGTAACCGAAGATCCGCGGTATTACAACTCCTGTCTGGCAAAGAATCCCCTGAAATCCTGGAATCAGAAATAGCATAACAATCTTTCTGAAAAAATTATTCATTCTAAAACTGAAGTAATTGAAGTAACTTTACCTCGAGTATTTAAATCATTTTTTTTATTCATTAATCAGCCTAATTATGAAAAAATTTACATTGTCCCTGTTTTTGCTGATCGCTGCAACGATCGTTTACAGCCAGTCTCCCCGAATGGTTCTCCAGGAGGAATTCACTTCATCTACCTGCGCTCCATGCGCATCAGCTAATCCAACCTTTCATAATTGGCTGGTTCAACATCCGGATATATACACAGCTATTTTCTGGCACTGCAATTGGCCTTCTCCTGGAAATGACCCGATGTATCTTGCCAACACTACAGAGAATGGCGCAAGGATCAGTTATTATTCCGTGAACAGTATTCCCTGGGCTTTTGTCGATGGAAATGTATATGCGAATAATGGTCTTTCACTGACATGGCCGGTTATCCAGAACCGTTCAGCCGTTCTCTCGCCTTTTACCATAAATCTTCAACACCAGCTCAATGCTGCCCAGGATTCTATCTTTGTAACCATGCTTGTTGCATGCACTCAGGCTGTCGCAGCTTCAATGGTTGCACACAATGTCGTGATTGAGAAACATGTCCATTTCACAACTGCGCCCGGAAGCAACGGAGAAAAGGATTTCTACAATGTCATGAAGAAAATGCTTCCCGGAAAAGACGGGACAGACCTTATGCTAAGCTACGTACCCGGCGATTACAGTGTGATGCAATATGGCTGGAAACTGGCCAATGTGTACGACATCAATCAACTTGGAGCGATAAGTTTTGTTCAGAACAAATCAACAAAAGAGGTTTATCAGGCAGCAAACAGCTCCGCAGAAGTCATTACCATGCCATTTAACAATGATGCGGAAATGATGAATGTCAGCAATTATTCAACTGTCAGTTGCACAGGCAAGATCAATCCTGTTGTAGAGATCCGCAACAACGGAAACAATCCTATCACTTCGGTGGAAATCAAATACCAGGTAAATGACGAACCGGTGAGTATCTTTACATGGACTGGCAACCTGGCGACTTTGAGTAAAGCCAGTGTGACACTTCCGGAATATATATTCACTCCGATGTTACAGAACACGCTGAAGATCTTTTCCAACAATCCGAATAATGTCGCCGACGAATATCCGAAAAATGATACCGCTACTATTTCAATCGCCGGTCCAACAATAACGCACAATCTTGTATATGTTTCAATCAGAACAGATAATGCACCTGGCGAAACAACCTGGGATGTCAGGAACGAAGCCAGCGTTTTAATAAAGAGTGGCGGTCCTTATACGATTCCCATTCACATGTACAGGGATACGGTCGACCTTCCCAGCACAGGATGCTATACTTTTACGATCTATGATTCAGGTGGAAACGGGATTTGCTGCGGAAACGGAACGGGGGTTTATACTTTGTCAACATCCTCCCCATCAGTCACTATCAAATCGGGTAATATTTTTAACAGTTCTGAATTCACCGAATTCAGCATGGATTGGGCCACGGGGATCAGGGACATACAAGAAAACGGATTTAATGTTTATCCGAATCCGTTCGAAGGAACTGCGAGAATGACATTTACTACAGCCAGGTCAGGATATGTAACAATCAATCTTTACAATACTTTTGGGCAACCGGTTAAAACCATTAACGAGGGCATCATGCATTCAGGAAACCACGAGTTGACATTGGATGCAAAAGAGCTTCCGGCAGGTTTTTATATATTGAAAGTTCAAGCCGATTCAGAAGTCTTCACAAAGAAAATTTCTTTGCACAGATAGGAAAAAAACCATTAGTGCCGAACGATCAGTTTCTTGGTAATACCCGTTTTTCCATCTACATTCAAGGAATAGAAATATACCCCATCAGGAAGATCACCCGTAAAGACCGAGACTTTGCCTGAATTGGCATTCAGTAAAGTTTCTTTGACGATAATACCCAGTAAATTCCGTATTATCAAGGAACCGTTTGCAGAAGCAGGCCCCGAATAATCAATGGTTGTAATATTTTTGGCCGGATTCGGATAAGCATTGGAGATAGTGGCTTTTTCAGCCAGTGGATTTATACCAAGAGGAAAGGCTGTATATACGATATTCACACATACCGAATCTAAGGGGTTAGTCCGGTCGAAAAACACATATCTCAGAGAACTTATTCCTTTGTGCGTGTTTGGTACATAATGGCCGGAAAAATTTGTAGAATCTGTCGCTCCTGCATTTACATTTATCGGGGTGGGAGAAATGTAGACGTTCGGCGCAAAGCATAATCCCCAGCAAAACATGTTGTAGCTGCCGCTGACCGTGTCAATGACAACCTTTTTCACCATCACAGGAATGGTATTTGAAGTGTTGTTTTTCACAAACACATAAGCAACAATCTCATCAGCCGTTGGTGTCCCACTTTTATAAATGAAAGCATTGTTGGCTAATGGTCCGGTGCTGTCTGACAAGGATAATGATATTTGTGAATAGCCAAAATAAGCGGCGATTACAGCCAGATAGATAAAAAGGAAAAGTTTTTTCATAATGGGTATATCTTTAATTGAACGTGTTTTCTTTGTGCAAATTTACTACAATTCGTTTACACATGAGCATCTCGTCTTTTTATTTTGATGGGTCATGCAGTTGCATATTAAATGGAATGCGGATTTCAATTGCTCCGGCGCCATATTTATGAATTGGGGCATCGAACACTTCAATACTGCTGTATTTATTGAGTATTTCAACCACTGATTCGCGTAAAACTCCATTTCCTACCCCATGAATGAATGTGACCTTTCGGAATTTATTATAAATAGCGCTTTCTAACGCTCTTTCAAAATAATTCTTCTGGAATTCAAGAATCTCTCCTTTCTCAAATTTCCCGATATTTTCGGCCAGGGAAGCCAGGTGAAGATCAACCTCTGCCTCTCTGTCAGCAGTTTGATGTTTCAGAATAAATTCATCTAAAGGCCGTCTTTCAGACTTTGTCGAGACTTTCCGCGCATCTTTTTGCGCAGATGTTCCCTGGAATTCCTGATTCAGGTTAGCAATTCTGATGATGATCCCCTTGCCTTCTACCAGCGCAGATTCCCGGTAACTCCCTTCAGTATAGAACTTTTTACCCTGAATCTCAAATTCAGCATTAACCGGAGAAGGAATCTCCGGGCATTGTTCTTTATGAAACAGGAACTGTAAACAACCCGACTCCCACTCGGATAATTGGTCCCTGTCAACAGTGGCAAGTAAAAGTTTTGCTCCTGCATTCAATGATCCATAATCAACACCTGAATAATGAACTTTTCCCTGCTTTCTGAAATGATTATACAACAGATCAAAAGATGTATTATTGATCAAAAAAACATCCATAACACCTGTGATTAACCACTTCTGGTCATGCGGTACGAATGCGAGACATACTTCTTCTACTTTCCTGTTTTTTGTAACGACTTCCGGTAAATTAGAAATGATTTCATCAGTTTGAGGTCCGGAAGTTTCCGGTTCATGTGCTGAAGGGATGTCAAACGATTCATTAAAGAATCTTTGACCTGCTTCAGAAGATTCCATTTTCAGCAACTTACTGCTCAATGTTGGAATTTCAAAGCCTCCTTCAACAGCAATAAGAACCATCCGGCTGTCAATTATTTTCCGTACAATTCCCCCGCCGGTAGCATCAAGAAATTTAACCTTATCACCTACTTTCAGATTCATAATCACCAGATTTGGAAATTCACATTATTTGCGCTGCAAAATTACGATTCAAAATTCAATGGGTTAGAAGGAATTTCACCACCTGAAAATTGTTTTGTGAATAAGATTATTATAACTATTTTAATTGGCTGATTATGTGCTTTTTACAACAACATTTAATTTATAATATTATTTTGCCGAATGAATTATTTTGTAAATTGCGCCATTATTAACCAAAAATCATTCAATATGCGAAAAATCACAATTCTGCTGTTGTTATTGATAACAGCAGCTATGACTACCATTGCAGGAGGTTACCAGGTAGGTTTGCACAGCCAGCGGAATATCGGAATGGGGCTGATCGGGACTTCCCTGAGTTATGATGCAAGTGCCTTGTTTTACAACCCGGGCGGAGCATCATTTGTTGATTCGAAATTCAGTTTTTCCGGGGGTATGAGTTTCATCATGGCGCGTGGAACTTTTCAGGCGAATGACGTTGCTTATCAAGCCAACCTGAAACACGAACTGAATACTCCGTTCTATTTTTATGCAGCTTTTAAACCAACTAAGAACCTTAGCATAGGTATTGCGGTTAATACACCTTACGGAAACAAGCTTGCCTGGAAAGATGATGCTGGTGAAAGCTGGAAAGGGCGTTTCATTATTAAAGATATTTCGTTTAAAGCTATCACGTATCAACCAACCATTTCTTACAAATTCAAAGATATTGTTGGTATAGGTGTGGGCCTTGTTTTTGCTACTGGAACTGTTGATCTGAACAAATCAATTCCTCTCGATGGCGCAAATGGAGAAGGATCACTCAACATCAAAGGAAGTACCAGCAGTTTTGGTTTCAACGCAGGTGTCATGGTTCATCCGGAGAACGGGTGGAGTCTTGGACTTGATTATCGTTCAAAAATTGAAATGAAAGTAAAGGGTGCAGATGCCACCTTCACAGTTCCTCCATCGCTTGGTACCAATTTTCCAAATAACAAGGTGGATGTGATGTTACCGTTGCCTGCCAACCTTGATTTTGGCGTCTCTTACGAATTTGGAAAGAACAAACAATGGATGATTGGAATTAACTTATGCTATGTATTCTGGAGCACATACGATTCACTGGTGTTCGATTTCCAGACCAAAACTGCAGCCATCGGCCGATCGGCCACTCCTACTTTGTATGTAGACCAAATGATTGAACGCATTGGTGCTCAGTATAAAATAAATAAAACGATTACAGTAAGGGTTGGTGGATATTATGACCCGTCGCCCGTGCCGAGCGGTTATCTCAATCCTCAAACTCCAAGTCTCACCGAGATCGGCCTTACCTGCGGCCTTTCAGTTTATCCATTCAAAGGATTCAGCATCGACGCTAACTTCCTTTACCTGATGGGTGCACAACGAGATGAAACCTATATTCCCGACAATTTTGCCGGAACTTACCGCACAGGTTTTAGTATCCCGGGAATCGGCTTAACCTACAATTTCTAACCTAAAAAAATAAATTCCATGAAAAACAAGATATTTCTCCTTTTCCTTATACTTGCCGTTGGGTTTGCTTCCTGCGAACGAAAAATTGATGAATTTAAAGCCAATGCAAATGGTGTGAATTTTTCTCAATTTGTTTCTGTGGGTAATTCTCTGACTGCCGGCTATGCCGATGGTGCATTGTATACATCCGGACAAGAAAATTCCATTCCGAATATTCTGGCCGGACAGTTCAAATATGTTGGAGGCGGCAAATTCACGCAACCCCTGATTCCGACCGAAGACGGTGTGGGCTTCCAGCCTATTCCAGGTGGTTTGTACTTTTTTACAAAGCATGTTTTAAAAAGCGTGCCGGATTTGAATTGTGATGGCACACCAGTAGGAACAAATTCCACGAAACCAGCATTTCTGATTGATAACCCAAATCAGATCACTTTGCAGCAGCAGTTATTTGCTCCTTCAGCTGTTGCTGGCCCTTACAACAACATTGGCGTACCAGGTGCTACGGTTCAAACATTATTTTATAACCGTTATGGAGATCCAACACTTGATGGACATCCGTTCAACCCTTATTTTGCCCGTTTTGCAACAAGTCCTTCAACAACCATGATCCAGGATGCAATGATCCAGCAGCCAACATTCTTCTATCTCTGGATCGGGAACAATGATGTATTGACTTCTGCACTCTCCGGAACCGATGCTTTGGTTACACCGGTTGATACTTTTGCAAAATATTATAACCTGGCAGTTGGCGCTCTGCTTCATTCAGGAAAATCCCCTAAAGGAGTACTTGCAAATATACCGGATATAACCAGTATCCCATATTTCACAACAATTTCCCAGAAATTACCATATGATAACGTAATCCTTAGTGAGACACAAGCTCAAGGGCTGAACCTGCTCTATGCTTCTTTCGGGCATCCGAACTGGGGCTGGAAGGCTGGCCGCAACCCATTCGTCATACTTACAAATACAGGGGAATGGAAAAAAATGGAGTTGGGCGACCAGTTCCTGCTAACTTTACCAACTGACTCCATTAAATGTAAAGGAATGGGTGTTGCCAATCCGATCACATATCAAGCCAATCCTATCCCGGCTCAATTCGTCCTGGAAAAAAGTGAATTATCCAATCTCCACGCAAAGGTCGCAAGCTTTAACGCCATCATTGCACAGGCTGCACAACAGAATAACCTTGCGCTTGTTGATATGAACACATACCTGGTATCCTTTCAGTCAGGCATGGTATTCGATGGGATCAAGTTCAATACTTCATTTGTAACCGGTGGATTGTTCTCTACGGATGGCATTCACCTGACCCCGAGGGGATGCGCCATTGCAGCTAACCATTTTATTGAAGCAATCAATGCAAAATACGGCTGTTCCATCCCTCAGGCTGATATTACACAAAAGAAAGGGCTGATCTTCCCGTAAGGGCTTAAACTAATCAGAAGGCACTAATAGTGAACAGTCAAACAAACTGTTCACTATTTTTTTGTTCCTTTTGGATGGTTCACTGTTGACCTATTTCAGTGGAAAGGTGAAAGTCAAAAGTCAAAAGTCGAAAGTCTGAAGTGCGAACTAGCCTGGATAGTTCTGCAGGAAGCGGACCATTTTGTTGATCGCCCGGCCGCGGTGGCTGATACCATTTTTCAGGTAGGCCGGCATCTCAGCAAATGTGGAAGTCTGTCCTTCAGGCAAAAATACCGGATCGTACCCAAACCCATCAATTCCTCTTTTTTCCTTTAAGATCGCCCCTTCAATCTTCCCATCGAAAAGGTGTTCATGATTATCAATGATCAGGCAAACAACACAACGAAACCTTGCTTTCCTGTTATCAACATCCTTCATTTCTGCAAGGATCTTGACAATATTATTCTCAAACGAGCAACCTTCACCGGCATATCTTGCTGAATAAACGCCAGGACGACCATCGAGTGAATCTATCTCCAGTCCGGTATCATCCGCGAAACAATTTATTCCTGTCTTCTGATAAACAAAGCGGGCTTTCTGGCGTGCATTTCCTTCAATGGAATTCTGTGTTTCGGGGACTTCTTCTGTGAAACCAATATCCTTAAAGCTGAAAACACGGATGGAATTACCAATAATCTCCTGGACTTCCCTCAGCTTATGCTGATTATTTGTGGCGAACAAAAGTTTTTCAGTCATTCAAAACCGGTTTACACACTCTTCTATCATCCTTGTAAATAATTCCTTAACTGACCATCCATTGGCAACAGCCATTTTAGGAACAATACTTTGCTCCGAAAGTCCGGGAACAGTATTGACTTCCAGAAAAAACAGGCGGTCGTTACTGTAAATATAATCAAACCTCACCACTCCGTCACAGTTCAACCGCTTATAGAGATCGGCCGAAATGCACTGACATTCATCTGAGACTCTTGCGGGGATTTTTGCCGGACAAACTTCTTCAGCAAGGTTTTCGTGGTATTTTGCTTCAAAATCAAAAAACTCCTTTTTGGAAATAATTTCAGTCACCGGAAAAGCGGTAACCGTGCCGCCAGAACGAATCACTCCGCAGGTCAGCTCCCTTCCTTTGATAAATTCCTCAACAAGGATCTCTGTATCTTCTTTAAATGCCTTTTCCAATGCAGGTTCCAGCTCTTCCGGTTGGTTCACTTTTGACATTCCAACACTTGACCCGCCGTTGTTGGGTTTTACAAAACATGGAAGAGAAATTTCCTCCCAAATTGCGCCGACGGGATCCGGCGAGTCAGAAAGGAGATGAACAGATTTGGCTGTATGAATGCCGAAAGAAGCCACTACTTTTTTACAGAAACTTTTGTTAAATGTCAATGCCGAGGTGGTGACTCCACTTGAAGTATAAGGAATTCCCAACACATCAAAATATCCCTGCAGCTTGCCATCTTCTCCGGGGGTTCCGTGAATCGCGTTAAAAACAACATCAAAACGGGTCTTTTTCCCATCAACATGAATGCTGAAATCGTTTTTATCGATAGGGATTTTCTTCTCCTGCAGGTGGCAGACCCACTCCTGTCCCTGGATTTCAACAAAAAAAGGATGATATCTTTCCCGGTCCAAATGTAACTCGACCAGTTTCCCGCTTTTCATGGAAACATCATATTCACCTGAGTTTCCACCGGCTATGATGGCGATGTTGAGCATATAAGCAATTTTTAGAAAGGACAAAAATAACAGTAAAAAGGGTGCGTTTTTGTGAAATTGAGAAATTTCATGTAGGTTTGTCGATAAATACAATAAATTAAAGGTTTTCAGGTTCTTTTTAGAAAGAAAAGATGGATTTTCTCCAGTTTCTGCGGACGAAAAGATTTCTCAAGCATTTGCTGGGTGTAGTTGTTTTTATTGGAATTCTGGTTTGGATCATTTTGCTTCTCCTGAATATCTACACACAACATGGAAAATACCTGAGTGTGCCTGATTTTGCAGGTATGACAATTGACCAGGTGACTTCGAAAGAAGAGTTCAGGGATTATGAATTTTTGGTGGTTGATTCTGTTTTTGACATCAACAAACCAAAGGGAACTGTCCTTCATCAGGATCCTTATCCGTCATCAAAAGTTAAAAAGAACCGAAAGATTTATTTGACCATTGTTTCCTTTTTTCCTGAAAAGACCAGTATGCCTGACCTGAAATACCTGACACTTCGCCAGGCCTTAAGTACACTGGAAAGTATCGGATTGAAACAAGGAAAAATTTCCTATATCAGAACATTTGATGAAGATGCAGTGCAACAGCAATTTTTCGAGGGAACCGAGATTGTTGCCGGAACCAAGTTGGATAAAGGATCTTCTATTGACCTGACTGTCGGGATGGGATCGAAAGGACAAGAAGAGATCAAAGAGAGACCTGCTGAAGCAGACTCTTTATAAACCTCATTAATAAATTTGTTCAACATAGTGCGAAGAATTAAACAAGAATAAAACCATTTTTCATGCGTGTTATATACTTCATTTTCCTTTTCTTAACGGGCTTTTCCGCTTTCTCTCAAGAGATTGTTACCGGTCTGCAATACAATCCGGTGATTATAGAAAAAGTCCGTGAAATGCGTTTGCAGAAGGCACAACCTTCAGGCGAGGATACGATTCCAGTCGGGCTTCCGTTTTTTGACGATTTTTCTTCCGGAGGAATTTTCCCTTCCACTTTACGCTGGATTGACCGGTATACTTATGTCAACACCGATTTTCCTTTGTACCCGATCGATTATGGAGCTGTGACACTCGATGCAATCAATGATTCAGGAAGTATTTACTCTAATGGGGTTCCGGGTCCACAGACATTTATCGCCGACAGGTTAACTTCCCGGTATATCAGGTTGGATTCGTTGTTTACGCCAACTCCCCGAGCTTATCACCCTTCCGACTCAATTTACCTGAGTTTTTATTATCAGCCACAGGGTCGCGGGCGCCCACCGTCAACATCCGATTCGCTTGTCCTTCAATTTCTCATAAAATCAGTATATGACAGTTTAACAACTATAGATACCACAATCCATCTTCCTGAGATATGGTGGAATGTCTGGGCTTCTCCGGGAATGTCCCTGGACACATTCTATATCCACAATAACACTTATTTTAAAAGAGTCGTCATTCCCCTCACCGACAGTGCACTTTATTTCAAAAAACATTTCAGGTTCAGGTTTTATAATTATGTCAGCCTGACTAGTAATGGACAACCAAGCTGGCAAAGCAACTGCGATGAGTGGAACATTGATGATGTGTACCTGAATTATGGCCGGTCGATGGGAGATACTGTGCATAAAGAGATTCGCTTTGTGGAACGTCCTCCTTCCATGCTGAAGAATTATACATCCATGCCTTATCCGCAATATTCCAATGATCCATCGAATGAGATTGTCGATACAATCCCGGTTATCCTGACAAACCGGGATACCACATCACACAATGCGAGCTATAGCTATTATGTCACAAATCCTGGTGGAAGTTTCAGTAAAACTTACAACAGCGATACGCTCAACATTCTGCCATACTACCACTATAGTTTTGGATATCTTATGCACCCGCCGGTCTCCCTGACTTTCCCTATTGGAAGTGCTGACAGTAATCTTTTTATGATGAAACATATTGTCCGAGACCTGGCACCCGGATCGACTGACGGAGACACCATTATCGGTTACCAGAAGTTCTATAATTATTATGCATACGACGATGGAACCCCGGAAGCGGGTTATGGGTTAAAAGGTACTGGTGCCCTGATGGCGTATCAGTTTAAACTGAATAAGTCACCGGATACCTTGCGTGCTATCAGAATTTATTTCAACCATACACTTGGGCATAATAACCAGCAATACTTTTATCTCACAGTCTGGGATGATAACAACGGGAAACCAGGTGACACGGTTTATTCCCGTTTAGCATATGTAAATTACACTGACAGTTTGAACGAATTCTATACTTACCATCTCGAGAACCCGGTAAGGATAAGCGGAACATTTTATATCGGGACAGAGCAAACTACGGATGATAATCTCAATATTGGGTTGGATCTTTATGACAACTCCGAAGAATTCATGTTTTACAATGCTACAGGAACGTGGTTAAAATCCACCCAGGGTGGCACATTGCTGATGCGGCCGGTGATTGGAAAACCCATACCTGTCGGGATCGGGCAGATTCCGATAAAAAAAGGGTCTCTTGCCATTTATCCCAATCCTTGTAAATCCGGCCTTGTCCATATTATCTTGCCCGAAAATTCGAATTCTGAAAATAATGAGATAACCTGGAAAATCACGATCTATGATCTCACCGGAAGGAAATTGAAAGTGTTTCCTTATGCTGAAACAACTGACATCTCAGGACTTCCTGGCGGCATTTATCTTTTGGAATTGCAGCATACAACAAACCATCAATGTTTTACCGGAAAACTTGTGGTTTTGCATTGATATCCTGCACTTGTAAATGGAAAAAGCTCGATCGAGCATTACTTTCTCTTCAATCCGCGACAACAGAAAGAGAGGTTCGGTTGGTGAATTTCTATTTAAAACCCGAACCTGAAAGCATTAACCACTTGCGATTTCTTTTCGGAGAACCGACATTTATCATATAGACAGACACAAGCAAAACCAACAAGCCAATTATTGAAGATATAAATGATGCTAAAGCAAAATAAATCTGATCAAATTTTTTGTCAGTTGGCTAAAGCCAAACTGCAAAAAACAGAAATTCATTGAAAAGTATAAAATCAAAATTCAATCATCCATTGCAGTTCAGCAACAAATAAAAACCCATTGCAGTTCACTCTAGTGTTGGCTAAAGCCAAACTGCAATAAACAGAAATCCATTGCAGTTCACTTCAGTGAACTGATAATAATAAAAAAACTAACTGGCTTTAGCCACATAAAACAATCAACATGAGCTGGGTAAGAGTTTATATTCACATTGTATTCTCAACGAAAAACTGGGAGCCATTTTTAAATTCATCAGATTTGAGAAAAAAAGTATTTCAGCATATCAAACAAAATGCAACAGAAAAAGATATCTGGCTTGATTGTGTCAATGGATATCAGGATCATGCACATTGCCTAATCTCTCTTGGCAAAGAACAAAGCATAAGTAAAGTGGCACAACTCATAAAAGGCGAATCATCCTTTTGGATAAATCAAAACAAATTAACTGAAAACAAATTTATCTGGCAGGATGATTACTGGGCTATAGGAGTAAGTGAAAGTTCTCTTCAATCAGTTAGAGATTACATTCATAACCAGGAAGTGCATCATTCAAAAGAATCTTTTAATAAAGAAGTGAACAAGTTCATGAAAAAATACGGATGGGCTTTAATAAAGGAAAATGAATGATTGCTCTATTATTGAAAAAAATGATGCTAAAGCAAAATAAATCTGATCAAATTTTTTATCAGTTGGCTAAAGCCAAACTGCAATAAACAGAAATCCATTGCAATAGCCACATAAAACAAATAGCATGAACCTGGCACATGGGGAAATGACCAATAAAGTCGAAGTTTCAGATGAATCTGCTGAATTATACGAACATTTTCGTTTCGTTGTAGATAAAGGACAGGGCACTTTAAGGATTGATAAGTATCTGATAACGAAAATTGAAAATGCCTCCCGCAACCGGATTCAGAACGCAGCAAATGCCGGGAATATTCTGGTGAACGATAAAGTCATCAAGCCCAATTATAAAATCAAACCAAACGATGTTATCAGCATCATTCTTGCCTACCCGCCAAGAGACACAGAGATATACCCTGAAAACATTCCTGTTCAGATCCTATATGAAGATGAGGAAATCCTTGTCGTGAATAAAGAAGCCGGAATGGTAGTACATCCGGCACATGGAAATTTTACCGGAACTTTACAAAATGCTTTACTGTACCACCTTCAGAACGCCGCGGGGGAACAAGACTTAGAGCGCAAGCCATTCCTGGTTCACCGCATTGATAAAGATACTTCAGGGATTCTTCTGGTTGCAAAAAATGAACTTGCACAATCAAAACTTGCCAGGCAGTTTTTTGATCATTCTATCGATCGCAAGTACATTGCATTGGTTTGGGGTAATCTGAAGGATGATGAAGGAACAATAGCGGGTTATATCGGACGCGATGTCCGCGACAGGCTTGTGATGAGGATCTATGAAAATGAAAACCAGGGAAGATCCGCAATTACACATTACAAAGTGCTGGAGCGATTTGGTTATGTGACGCTGGTTGAATGTGTTCTGGAGACTGGCAGAACACATCAGATTCGTGCCCATTTCAGGCATATCGGGCATCCTTTGTTCAATGATGAAAAATATGGAGGAGATGAGATTCTGAAAGGAACTACTTTCACGAAATATAAACAGTTTGTACAAAATTGCTTTAAACTGCTTCCACGCCAGGCGCTTCATGCAAAATCTCTGGGATTCATTCATCCTAAGACAAAAGAGTACATGTTTTTTGATTCCGATTACCCGGACGATCTGAAAGCAGTTATTGAAAAATGGCGTAATTACAGTGTTCACAAAACGCTGGAAGAATAAAAACGACAGGACAAACTCTATGGTATACAATGAATAGCCCATCTGTTCACAATCCGGAATCAACCGGTGTGGTTCAATTTTTTGTGTCTGTCTATTTCTGGACTTCATTATTCCTGATCTCCGGAATTCTGTTTCCTCTTCTTTTGCTGGTCTGGTTTCTGACGGTCATGTTTGACCGGCGCCTGGTGATTCTTCACAAATGCACCTGCATCTTGTCTGATATCACATTCATGGCAAATCCATACTGGAAAGCCACGATTGATGGGAAGAAGAAGATCGACCGGAAAAGTGTTTATGTGATTGTATCCAACCATCAATCCGGTGCAGACATCATGGTTTTATTCAAAACTCACGCAACGTTTAAATGGGTTTCCAAAAAATCGCTGTTCTATTATCCGTTCATTGGCTGGAATATGTGGCTGAATCGGTATATCCCGATAGAGCGGTCACGAGGTCGAAGCAAGATGAAGATGATGGACAAAGCCAAAGAGGCGATAAAACAAGGGAATTCACTGATGTTGTTCCCTGAAGGTACACGTTCCCGCGATGGAAATCTTCAGCCATTCAAGACGGGAGCTTTCCGGGTGGCCAAAGAAACACAAGTCGCTATTCTTCCCATTGCTATTAAAGGTACGTTCCTTGCTATCAGGAAAGGAAGCCTGATTATCAACAAGAATGATCATCTTAAAGCTGTCGTGCTGGATCCTATTCCTTATGAAGAATATAAAGATTTGCAGCCAAATGAAATTGCGGTAAAGGTCCATGATCTCATCCAGGCGGAAATCAAGAAGAATTAGAATTGCGAACCTCCATTGTATGGTATAATGAATCTCTCTCCGCAGGAACCCGTTTTGCCTGCCGGATTAATTCAACCATTTCCGAAACAGTCATTGCCGGATTTTTTTCGACGGATCCTGCCAGGGAATAAATCTGCGTTGAGTCGCTGATTGTGCCATCCAGATCATCGACACCGAAAGACAGCGAGAGCTGTGCAAAAGGTTTGCCGGTCATAGGCCAATACCCTTTCAGGTGAGAAAAATTGTCGAGGAAGATCCTGGAAACAGCGTAATTCCTCATATCTTCCAGTACATTAACTTCGCGGATTCCGGTCAGTTCATTATTGCCATTCTTAAATTTCAAAGGAATAAACGCATTGAAGCCATTCGTCCTGTCCTGGAGATCGCGAAGGAGCTGCATGTGTTCAATGCGATGCCGGTAATTTTCGATGTGCCCGTACAGCATCGTAGCATTGGAAGTAATTCCCATCTGGTGCGCTGTTTCATGAATTTCAAGCCACTCATTTGCAGATGATTTTGTCGGACAGATTTTTTTCCGGATCGCATCATTGAAGATTTCAGCACCACCTCCCGGGATCGAATCCAGGCCATTCGCCTGAAGGAATTTCAAACCCTGGTGCCAATTCATCTTTGCCTTTTTTATCATGTATCCCAATTCGACCGCTGAAAGTGCCTTGATGTGAATCGCGGGTCTGAGTTTTTTGATCTTGCTGAACAATCCTGCAAAATAATAAATATCCTTATCCGGATGAACAGCACCGGTAATATGTACCTCCTTTGCTTCCGGGTCCTGCAATTTCACGATTTCCAGCATTTCCTCTACCGAATAGTTCCATTTTTTTGGGCTGAAATGATGAGAATAGGAACAAAAACAACATTTATTTACACAAATATTTGTTGGCTCAATGTGGAAGTTGCGGATATAATAAACCTCATTCCCTGACTTTTCCTGTTTGATCTGCTCTGCAAGCAATCCCAGATAACCTGGCTCACCCTTTTCATAAAGGAGCAATCCTTCTTCCTGTGTAATCCTGGACTTATGAAAAACCTTCTCTGCAATCTGCTTAAATGCATCCTTCACATTGGAATCGATGATGTATTTCAGGGAATCACTATTCATCCGGCCTATTGCTTAATCATCTTAACACAAAAAACATCCTCACCTGAAAACACTTTCAGAAGGTACATTCCAGTGGAAAGGTCAGGGAAATGTATAGAAACGGAAGATGAATCTTTGAGCTTGATCTCCTCTTTCTCAATTAAATCACCCATGAAATTATATATTTCAATTCTGAATGAAGAAGCATGAGTATCAGGCAATTTGATATTCAGGTAATCATTGAAAGGGTTTGGAAAAACACGAATACTGTTCTTGCTTTCTTTTTCATGCATGGAGAGATAAAGGCCATCAAGGAGGTTTACACCTGTACTGTCAGGATCCAGCCAGTCTTTCAAACGCCTGGTAGAATCATTTCCGTTCAAATCCCACGACCAGTAAAACTTTCCATAATAATCGGGCAGGTTCAAGGTGGCTGAATCACAGTCGGATTCCCCGCCTGTTAAAGTTCCAACCACCAAGCCATTCGTGTCAAATATCGGAGAACCCGATGAACCGGGCTCTGTCACACCATGACCACTGGTTGTTTGATCCCACAAAACTTTCCAGAATGAAAAGTCCGGATTTGATCCGTAAATGGAAGTTTCCAACAATTTTGAATAGGTCGAAATCTTCTTTATATCTCCCTGTGGATGATGGATACCAACACCTGTATGGCTTGGAATGTTCTGACGATTCCATCCATTGTAGTAAACATCATAAGATGATGGAATCGGTCCGGCTAGGACGACCAAGTAAAAGTCGGATCCATTATACGCGCTATTCCCACTCTCCGCCACCCGAATTGCACCGGTCAGGCTTTTTGGAACCGGCGGAACAACCGGCGTTTGACAATCTGAAGATTCATAATCGAAATAAAACACCCATTCCAACAACTGTTCCGGCGTGGCAGTGACACCGCAATGGTCAGCTGTTAAAATGTAAGGTGTATGATCCTGCCGCACATTATTAAGCAAAGAACCTGAACACCAAAAGCTGGAACCATCTTTCTTTACGCTGATCCGAACGACTCCTTTTTTCTGAAGTTGCCACGCTTGCCCTTCAGGACAATTTACATTCACTTCGCAAGAACCTGAACTTCTATCCTCATCCTGCAAATTCCCAAAAAATCCTACACCTCTGTATGCATAGACGATTTCATTCAGATGCAATCGCAGATTACCAGATGAACCTGAGGGTTGGTAATATTCCAGTGTTAACTGATCACCATTTATCAATTCAGTAGCAAAATATTCTTTCGGTGAGTTGTTCTTCTCTGTGAATGCGCCAATAACCTGCGATTTATGTTGATTATAGAGAAAAAGTTTTCCGCCTGCAGGCAGATGAAACCTGTCGAAACATGCGGATAGCGCCAAAGCCCCGTCGATCCTGATGGTTAGACGCCACAGGCGGCCGCCATCTCTGAGATTTACCCAATTTCCGGAAGTTTCCGGGCTGAAGTCTGCCGGAAGGTTGATTCCATACCTGTATGGTGTTGGGAAATCATTATCTTCACTATGAATAAGCAGTAGATCAGGCCGTAACAGTTCAGATACATTCCGTTCATCCTCCAGGTTGAATGTAGTACTTGGTGGCACTCCTCCGGCGCTCAACTGTCCGAAAGCTGAAGACTTCAGTATCAACATGAAACTCCAGAAAAAGATGATGAAATAGATGTTGCGCTTGTTCAAGACGTATGGTATTAATGAGAATAAAAATTGAGATCACTCTGAAAAGTATTTATCCATGAAAAGTGTCGGGCTAAAGCCCTATATTTCAGCGATTTGCCTAACCCCGACCTTAAGGTCGGGGTTATTGATAGCCAATACGTTACTGGACTTTAGTCCAAAATATAATACTTTTCGGAGTGAGCTCAAAATTCAGTTTTCTTTTACAATTCTGGAGAACAAAGATAATGAATGAAACAAAAATCGGTGGTATAAAGCATGATTTAATGAATTGTATTACTTTTGGAATCGCTTTCAAATAAAAACAAACTTATGACACAAACTGCAATTCTTAAGAAAGAGCCACCTGCCCTATTGAGATGGATTGTCCTGATCTTCATCAGTCTTGCCATGTTTGGCAATTATTATATTTACGATAGTATCAGCCCATTAGCGGTTGCATTGAAGACGCAATTGCATTTCACTGACAGTGACCTTGGATTATTGCAGGGAATCTACAGTTTCCCAAATATCATCATGGTACTGATCGGGGGATTGATCATTGACAGGATAGGAACAAAGAAAGCTTCACTAATTTTCGCTTTTCTGGTATTTCTCGGCGCTTTTATTACGGTTTTAAAAGGAAGCATTGTATTGATGGCAGCCGGAAGATTGATCTTTGGCCTTGGCGCAGAATCCATGATCGTTGCCATAACTACTGTTATTGCGCAATGGTTTAAGGGTAAGCAGCTCTCTTTTGCATTTGGTTTAAACCTCACGGTTGCACGACTTGGTTCCTTTCTTGCCTTGAACTCCGGAACCTGGGGAAAAAGCCTTTATACAAATTGGCAAAATCCTTTATGGTTATCAGTTGGGGCTGGTGTTATCAGCGTTCTAACTTTGGTGATCTACTACTTTCTTGATTCCTATTCACAGAAGAATTATAACCTTGGAAAACAAGGAGAACAGGATAAAGTCATTTTATCGGACGTATTTTCATTTATTAAACAGCGAATCATCATTGCCTTGGTTTTACTGGCGTCTGCTTTTGTTTTGATCAATTATGTGGCACAGACAGAGATTGAGATAATGCTTCAGATTGTGATCTACGTTTTGATCGTGGTGTTTTCCTTTCTGAATTTCAGGGCATTCAGCAAATCCTACTGGTTTATTGTAATGCTTTGCATCACCTTTTATTCGGCTATGTTCCCGTTTCAGACTTTCGCCATTAAATTCTTCCAGGAGGCACATCATGTAACACCTGAATATGCAGGGTTTCTTTCCAGCATATTGACGCTTGCAGCCATGGTCTTCACTCCATTGTTTGGTCTTCTTTCTGATTTCATTGGTAAACGATCTCTTCTTATGATGTTTGGTTCACTGCTTATCATCCCGGTATATCTTTTAATGGGATACACAGACATCAACCTGATTATCCCGATGTCGATCATGGGAATTGCATTTTCTCTTGTACCTGCCATTATGTGGCCTTCCGTATCCCTGGTCACACCATCTTCCAAGCTGGGAACCGCATATGGGTTAATGACCATGATACAAAATATCGGGTTGTTTGGATTTAATATTGCCATTGGCTGGTCTAATGATTTCTCGAAAGCATCGGCCTTAAATCCACAAGGTTATCATCTCGGAATGTGGATTTTCAGTACACTTGGTTTTTTCGGACTTATTTTTGCATTCTTTCTGCGCCGAAACGAAATGGGGCCACACAAATTCGGACTGGAATACGGAACTCATTACAATAAAAAGCCGGAATGATCAATGAAAATCCTGATTGTATCAGCTACGAAATTTGAAATCCGACCACTGGCTGACAAGATTACTTTTCTTCAGGATGAAAATGAATTTCTATCGCATTACAAATACCGCCATGCTGAGGTTGATATCCTAATCACGGGAATTGGAATGACAGCTACGGCATATCACACCGGAAGGCAGCTGCTGCGATCTTCCTACGATTTGGCAATCAATACCGGCATCTGTGGCTCTTTCGATACTTCTCTCCAGATTGGAGAAGTTGTTGATGTCGTTGAAGAAAATTTCTGCGAAATGGGTGCAGAAATCAATGACCAGTTTCTCACACTGTTCGACCTTGGATTAATGGATCCGGATGATTCTCCGTTCAAAACAGGTAAATTGCTGAATCCGACAAAATCAATAAGTCCTGTTCTTGTAGGATTAACAAAGGTCAAAGGCACAACGTCAAGCACTATTCATGGGAAAATTGAAACAATCATAAAAATCAAAGAACGTTTCAAGCCTGACGTTGAAAGTATGGAAGGAGCTGCATTTTTCTATTCATGCTTGGTTGCTGCAGTTCCTTTTCACCAGGTACGCAGTGTTTCCAACTATGTTAAAGAACGTGATAAATCAAAGTGGAACGTAAACCTGGCTCTGAAGAACCTGAATTCAACTTTGCTGAATTTTCTGAAAGAAGTACCGCAGCAAATATGATAACCCTTGGTTTTTCACCTTGTCCGAACGACACGTTTATTTTTGATGCCCTTGTACATCAAAAGATAGATACAGAGGGACTTTCATTTGAAACCCGGATGGAAGATGTGGAGACGTTGAACCAATTAGCCATGAAAGATGCGCTGGATATGGTCAAAGTCAGTTACCATGCTTTTCTCTACCTTTCAGATCGTTATCAGATGCTGGATTCCGGAAGTGCACTCGGTTTTGGTGTTGGTCCAGTACTCATCAGCAGGAAACAATATACATTAGAAGACCTGCCAAACCTGACCATTGCTATTCCCGGCGAATATACAACTGCTCATCTATTGCTGAAAATGGTGGCCCCGGTTTTGAAGGGAAAGAAGGTTCTAGTTTTTCATGAGATTGAAGATGCCATTATCTCCGGATCAGTGGATGCCGGAGTGATCATCCACGAGAACCGTTTTACTTATAAGAAAAAAGGATTGAGGAAAATTTTAGACCTTGGCGAATTCTGGGAAAAAATGACGCAATCGCCCATTCCTCTTGGTGGTATTGCAGTAAAGAAAAGCCTGGGTGTTGATCTCATCACCAAACTCAACCGCATTATGCGACGCAGCGTAGTCTATGCGAAAGAACACCCGGAAGATGCCATGGACTTTGTGCGGCGCAATGCACAGGAAATGGACGAGGAAGTGATGAAAAAGCATATTGACTTGTATGTTAATCAATATACTGTCGAGCTTGGGGCCGTAGGGGAAAAAGCAGTAGAGAACCTTTTTAAATTGATGTGATATGATATCCAACCTTTCCATTACAAAAATTCAGTCGACTTTTCAAACAGCACTGAAAAATGGCCTGATCCGGAATGAAGATTCTTCCGTGATTTTTTATGACCTGGACTATCTGGAAGAAAGGATCCGTTATCTGGTTTCTCTCTTTCCGACATCTGCATTGCATGGTATAGCAGTAAAAGCAAATCCGCTCATCTTTATTTTGAAGATTCTGAATCAGCTCGGTGTCGGTGCTGAAGCAGCTTCTTTGGGAGAGGTCATGATCGCGCTTAACACTGGATATTCTCCTGAAAAGATCGTTTTTGATTCACCCGTAAAGACCATGGAAGAGCTTGAGTTTGCTCTTACAACTGGCATACATATCAATCTTGATTCCCTGGCTGAACTCGAAAGAGTGGCAGCGTTAAAAAAGAAACATTCTTCAGCCAGCACAATCGGTATCCGGATCAACCCTCAGGTAGGAACCGGAACGATTCTTGAATCCAGTGTTGCCGGCGAATATTCAAAATTCGGCGTGCCCATCAAAACCAGGAGGAATGAATTGATTGAGGCTTTTACAAAATATGATTGGCTTACTGGAGTGCATCTTCATGTCGGGTCGCAAGGGTGCCCGATGGAAATGTTGTTGCAGGGAATTGGAGTTGTTTACGAATTCGTGCAGGAGGTTCATTCAAAATCAGGTCACCCGCAGATCAATATTTTTGACATTGGAGGAGGATTTCCGATTTCTTACGACCATCATACAGTTCCTGCAAGCATGGAAGAATATGTGAGTACCATGAAAAACAGGTTTCCGACACTGTTCTCTGATCACTTTACACTGTTCACTGAATTCGGCCGTTGGGCACATGTAAACTCCGGATGGACCATGAGCCGCGTGGAATATGTAAAGCATGATATTGGAATCAACACAGCCATGATCCATGTGGGAGCAGATCTATTTCTGCGGGAATGTCTGAACCCCGAAAGCTGGCCTCATGTATATAGTGTTTTGGACAAAGATGGAAACCTGAAGACCGGGAAGGATAAAAATCCATACAATCTTGCTGGTCCTCTTTGTTTCTCTGGCGATATTTTGGCAAAAAATGTGGAATTACCCGTAGTTGTTGAAGGAGATTATCTGATCATCCACGATACGGGCGGTTATACTTTCAGCATGTGGTCGCATTACAACAGTCGTCAGACACCAAGAATCTTAGGGTATTTCAAAGATTGTGCCCGGTTTGAAATCCTGAAAGAGCGGGGAACAGATCAGGATTTGGTTGATTTCTGGAAGTAGAGTTGGCGAGTTGAGGAGTTGAGGAGTTGAGGAGTTGATGAGTTGGCGAGTTGATGAGTTGATAACTCTATTAAACTTCAATATCTTTGTCACCCTAATTATTACATATTGTATGATCGTAGTCACAGGTTCTGTTGGGTTTATCGGCAGTTGTTTAGTAACCAAGCTGAATAACAAAGGGATTAAAGACATCCTCCTGGTCGATAATTTTTCCAATTCCGAAAAGAACAAAAACATTCTCAACAAATCTTATACAAATAAGATTGACCGGAAGGTCTTCTTTGACTGGTTAAATGATAATCAAAACCACATAGAATTCATCTTTCATATCGGTGCACGTACTGATACTGCAGAATTCAACATGCAGGTACTTGATGAGCTGAACCTGAACTACAGCAAGCAAATGTGGAATGCATGTGCAAAATATGGCATTCCGATAATTTATGCTTCCTCCGCAGCCACCTACGGTGATGGAAGCCTGGGATATGATGATGATCCTTTACTGATCAGCCAACTTCAGCCACTGAATCCATACGGGATTTCCAAGAACGAATTTGACAAATGGGTACTCCGGCAAAAATCGCAACCGCCCACCTGGTTTGGGTTGAAGTTTTTTAATGTTTTCGGCCCGAATGAATATCATAAAGGACGAATGGCATCAGTGGTTTATCACGCATTTCAGCAGATCCAAAATCCGCAACCAGGCATTGAACAGGCATCTGTTAAACTGTTCCGTTCACATAATCCCCAATATAAAGATGGGGAGCAACTTCGGGATTTCATTTATGTGAAAGATGTAGTTGATGTCTTATTCTTTCTGATGAACCAAAAAGGAGGATCCGGGATATACAACCTTGGGACCGGGAAAGCCCGGACTTTCCTTGATCTTGTTAATGCTGTTTTCACAACCTTGAATAAGCCTCCTAAAATAGAGTTTATCGATACCCCCATTGACATCCGAGAAAAATACCAATATTTCACGGCAGCAAAAATGCAGAAATTGCTCTCCTTAGGTTATCCAAAATCCTTTTATTCATTGGAAAAGGGAATAGAAGAATATGTTCAGGGATATCTCATCGACAAGATATATTTCTGACAAATTACCTTCTGAAAAAGTTCTATATTCCAAGCTTTCAGAATAATTTTCTCCTGAAATGTTAATCCTATATTGGCTCTTTCAATTTATTATTGCTTTTTTGTGTTATTCTTTTCTATATTTGTTTTCTATTTTAGAATTTTTTATAAAGGCAGATTTTCTATGAAGCGATTCAGTAAGCAGAAAATAATGCGAGTTTATGTTTTTCCCTTAGCTTCTTTATAAAATATCATCTCAATATATATATTCCATGCAGAATAAAAGTATTCAAAACCAACCTAAAACAAATTTTATGAAAAAGTTTTTTCTTTTTGCCATTACCCTGTTGTTATTGTCCATTCATGGAAACTCACAGGTTTCTGTTTACAGTTTCACTCAAAGTGTGTTAACGTATACAGCCATCAGCGGTGGAACACAATTAGTTAGTGGAACTTCTCCCATGGACAGTTGGGTTTCTTCAGCAATCACTATCCCATCATTTACTTTTAATGGCGTTGCATACACAACTGCTTATGTTACATCAAATGGTCAGATCTCCTTGGGTGGGTCTGCACCATCTTCTACAACATATACAGGAATCAGTACCGGTTTAGGATCAGGGATCAACATTTGCCCATTCAGTGCCGACCTTGACCGGGCAACTACAACAGCAAGCACAGAAATCCGCTGGGAAACTGTGGGTAATGAAGTAGTTTTTCAATGGACGCAAATTAAACGTTATGGTTCTTCCATGGCTGAGAGCTTCGATTTTCAGGTAAGGTTGAATACTACTACAGGTGTAGTAACTTTTGTGTATCAATTAAACTCGGGGCCTTATACAAGTTCCAGCTATCAACCACAAGTTGGAATCAGAACTTCTGCGACTGATTACACAAATCGTAAAGTTTCAACTGCTGTAAACTGGAACACATCACTCCTTGGAACCGTAAACACTGATGTTTGTAGGTTTGATGGCACATCTCCTGCCACAAATTTCACAACGGGGTTAACTTATACATTTACTCCTCCTGCAGCAGGCACACCTCTGCTCCCGACCAACCCCAGTCCGGCAGATGCAGCTGTGAATGTACCAGTTAATGGTTCTGTTACCTGGACGTTCGGTACAAACACAGTTACCTATGATCTTAAGTTTGGTCTCACGGGAAGTATGACGCAAGTGGTTACGGGGGGTAGCGCAGGTGCTACTGGGTCTTATACATATTCTGCACTTACAAACAGCGTTGGATATCAATGGCAGGTAATCGAGCACAATGGCGCTTTAACCACAAGCGGCCCGATATGGAGTTTTATTACTATATGTGGTGCTGTACCATTACCATGGTCAGAGAATTTTGATGCAATGGGATCCGTTGGTGCCAATATTCTTCCGGCTTGCTGGTTAGCTACATCACCATCAGGTACACCCTGGTATTCAGGAAATGCTGCCTCAATAACGTACAACAATCCTTGTTCAGCGCCAAACTATGTGTACGTAAATTACACCCCGAGTTCAGCAGACAAGTTCCTTATTACCCCTGGCTTTGCACTCACAGCAGCTACATCCTACGATTTCAAATTTAATTGGGTTGGCGATGGATATGCTGGTTGGACTGGCGATGTTTTGGTCAACACAGTTCAGGCAGGAACAGGTGCGACAATACTAGGATCTTCATTCGTAACTCCCGGAACCACTACAACTGCCACTTGTACGCAGGCCAAAAGAAGTTTTACACCAACTACCACCGGAACATACTATTTCATGGTCAAGGTCTATAATACCGGTGTTCCCTGGGATCTGGGATTTGATGATTTTACATTAGAACTTACTCCGACTTGCGTCGAACCAACTTCTTTGTCAATGTCTGCAATCACATCTAATTCCGCAACCATAAGTTGGACAGCATCTGCAACCCCGCCTGCCAATGGATATGATATTTACTATAGCAATTCCTCCGTACCTCCTACTTCCGGTACCACGCCTTCAGGATCAGTGTTAGCAGGAGTAACAACCTATAATATAACCAGTTTAACCCCCAGCAGTTCATACTATGTGTGGGTACGATCCGTATGTAGTTCTTCCGACAAGAGCTCATGGGCGGGGCCTTCTTCTTTCAATACCTTATGTGGACCTGTTTCTTCGTTACCATGGTCAGAAAATTTTGATGCTATGGCAACCATCGGTAATAATATTCTTCCGAATTGCTGGAAAGCTGAATCTCCAACCGGTACACCCTGGTCATCAGGTAATGCAGCCTCCATTACATATAATAATCCTTGTTCTGCGCCAAACTATGTTTACGTAAATTGGTCACCGTATGGACCAACTAATTTTAAATTCCTTATAACACCCGGTTTTGCACTTACAGCAGGTACATCCTACGATTTCAGCTTTAATTGGGTTGGAGACGTTTATGCAGGCTGGACGGGTGATGTTCTGGTCAACACGACTCAAACAGGAACAGGCGCCACCGTATTAGGAACAACTTTCGTAGATCCCGGAACCACTACTACTGCCGTTTGTGCTCAGGTTACGAGGAATTTTGTTCCAACTACAACCGGAACCTACTATTTCATGGTCAGGATCACAAATACAATTACACCCTATGATATGGGATTTGATGATTTTATGCTTACCGGCCCACCATGCCTTGCACCAAGTACACTTACTGCTACAAATATAACCACTACTGATGCTGACCTGGGATGGACGAGTGCAGCAACGGCATGGGAATACCAATATGGACTTGCAGGATATACGCCTACACCTACCGGTACCGCTACTACGACAAACCCGGCCCATATTTCTGGCCTAACGGCTGCTACTGCATATAATTTTTATACAAGATCCAATTGCTCCGGAAACTTTAGCCCCTGGGCAGGTCCAATGGCATTTACCACATCTACTGCTCCTCCAACAGTTGTTACACTGGCTGCCACAGCTATCTCCACTACCGGCGCTACCCTCAATGGAACAGTGAATGCAAATGGCGCCTCCACAACAGTTTCATTTGATTATGGCCTTACTGTGGCCTATGGTATAAATGTTTCGGGCGTTCCGGCTACAGTCACAGGAACTACGACAACTGCCTCCTTAAAAGCACTGACTGGTTTGTTGCCAAATACAATGTATCATTTCAGAATAAAAGGAGTTAATTCATTGGGAACTGTTGACGGGGATGATATGACTTTCACAACACTAGCACTACCACCTACTATCGTAACGAACGCTGCAACCAGCGTCACCCAGACTTCGGTTCAGTTGAATGGAACTGTTACTGCCAATAATACATCCACAGCCGTTACTTTTCAATATGGTCTGACTACGGGTTATGGAAGCACAATTGATGGTATACCTGCAACTGTCTCAGGAGCTACTGCCACAGCAGTTCTTGCAAACATATCAGGCTTATTGCCCAGCACGCTATATCATTTCAAATGTGTCGGCGTGAATTTAGGAGGAACTATCAGTGGCGGCGACCTTACATTCACCACACCAGCTCCGGCATTGCCAACTGTTGTAACAGTTGCTACCCTCATCACAAACCTGACCACTGCTACTGTATTTGGTACAGTTACAGCCAATGGAGCCAGCACTGCTGTTACTTTTGAATATGGACTTGACACATTCTATGGATCAACAATTGCAGGAGTCCCAAGCCCGGTATCAGGTAACACGCCAACTGCGGTAAGTGCAGATCTGACAAGTCTGATACCATTAACATTGTACCATTACCGCGTTGTTGGTGCCAATTCTGTTGGTACTGCAAACGGTCAGGATATGACATTTACCACTGTTTGTGCGATTGCTGGTCCTGCAGGTCCGATCACTGGTCCAGCAAACGTCTGCCAGGGTGGTTCCGGGTATGTTTATACAGTCACGATTCCGGCTGCAGTGGGTTTTATTTGGACACTTCCGATTGGCGGAACGATTACCAGTGGCGCTAATACTCATTCTATTACAGTAAGTTATGCTTATAATGCAGCTCCAGGCTATCTTCTTGTTTATGGAACTGCACCCTGCGGAAACGGTGCTCCATCACAACTGGCTGTTTCTGTCAATCCACCTGCAAATCCTGCGATTACCGGACCTGCTTCTGTTTGTTTAAACTCCTGTGGAAATATTTATACTACACAAAGTGGAATGACTAATTACACCTGGCAAATTTCTGCCGGTGGTACCATCACTGCTGGTGGCACTCTTACAAGCCCCACAGCAACAGTTTGCTGGAATACTACCGGAGCAAAGACGGTTTCTGTTAATTACAATAACGCAACTGGTTGCGCAGGTCTTACTCCTGCAGTTTATAACGTAACTGTTAATCCGCTCCCAGTTCCTGTTATTACAGGCCCGTCACCGGCATGTACAAATTATCCGGTTGTTTACACAACAGATGCAAGCATGACAGGTTACGCCTGGTTAGTTTCTGGTGGTGGTACTTTCACAGGCCAGGGCACAAATGCTATTACCGTTACCTGGCCAACTGTTGGTGCAAAGACTGTTTCTGTGAACTATGTAAATGCCAGTTTATGTACTGCTGCGGCTCCAGTTGTTAAAAACGTAACGGTTAACGCAGGCGCTGCTCCTACTATCACTGGTCTGAATAATGTTGGCGTAAATTCAGGTTATATTACTTATACAACAGAACCAGGGATGACCGGATACATATGGACTGTTTCCTCGGGCGGTGTGATCAATTTCGGGTCGGGTTCGAATTCTATTTTGGTAACCTGGGTTTCTGCCGGGGCACAATGGGTAAGAGTCAGTTACACCAATTCTAATGGTTGTGCTCCCGTTACACCTACGCAACTTAATGTAACGGTTAACCCGCTTCCGGGACCAGCAGGTAACATTTCAGGAACTCCTGATGTTTGCGGGGGTGCAACCGGTGTTGCCTACTCAGTAGATCCGATTCAGAATGCATCAACTTATGTATGGACACTTCCTGCCGGCGCTACTCCAGCTTCAGGATCAGGAACAAATGCCATCACTGTAAATTTTGCCCAAGATGCCGCTTCCGGCGATATCACGGTATACGGTAATAATGTCTACGGAAATGGTACTGCTTCACCTGCATATACAGTCGCAGTCACCCCATTACCTGCTACACCTGTTATCACTCTTGATTTTTACACTCTTACAAGCAACGTTTCCACTGGAAATCAATGGTATATTGATGGTTCCATAATTCCCGGTTCCACCGGACAAACCCACGATGCAGGTACCACCGGTACTGGTACATACTCGGATGTTGTTACTATCAACGATTGCCCTTCAGATTCATCAAACAACATTTTTGTTCTTGTTGAAAGTCTGAATGATCTGACCGGCGGGAATTTCAGCATCTATCCTATTCCAAACGATGGCCGCTTCAATGTTTCCATTGTCAGCCATTCACAAGAAACCTTCACAATCAGCGTATTCAATAATATCGGAATGAAGATATTTGAAGCACGTAATATCGTTGTGAACGGAACGCTTGATAAGGTTATTGACCTTAAACCTGCAGCCCAGGGGATCTACTCAGTTATTCTGCAAAATGGCAAAAGCCAGGTTGAGAAAAAGATCATTATCAATAAATAGCAAATTCTCCACAACCTCCGTTATGACATGATTTTCTTGTCATCGACTACCAGGAGGTGAACCTTTATCCAATAATAAAAAGAGGCTGTCTCGAAGATGAGATGGCCTCTTTTTTTGATCTGATTGTAAAACCCGGGAAACGAATGACAGTTATTCTGAAAATCCAGATCGATGGGAAGGTTTTGTTATTTTTGTACCATTCTGTGAAAATTTAGGATCAGTGGTAAAAATATTCTTTCCATCCGTTTTTTTTCTTTTATTGCTGACACCTCCGGTTAGTGCACAATATTATTCTACAGGGCAAGATCCCGCTTCAATAAAATGGCGGCAGATCAAAACAAAAAAGTTCCAATTGATCTACCCTTCAACATTTGAAAAAAGATCACAATATCTTGCCAATATCCTCGAAATTGTTGCCAGAGAAGAAACGAAAACGCTTTCTGCGAAAGTTCCCCGCATACCTGTCATCATCCATTCTGGTTCTTCAACATCCAATGGAATCACAGTATGGGCGCCAAAACGGATTGAGTTATATCCTTGTCCTCCACAATCAAATTATGCTGAAGAATGGCTGGAACAACTAGCCATTCATGAATATCGTCATGCTGTCCAGACAAGTAAAATGAACCAGGGATTCACGAAGGTTCTTTCCTATATTACCGGCGAACAGGGAATTGGCGTTGTGCTGGGATTGTACATTCCACCATGGTTCCTGGAAGGAGATGCAGTTTGCACTGAAACCGCGCTATCTAACTCTGGACGCGGCCGTACCAGCTCATTCGAAAATATTCTTCGTGCACAATTGCTTGAAAAGGGAACCTACTCATACGACAAAGCTGTTCTGGGTTCTATTAAGAATTTTGTTCCTGATCAATATGCTCTCGGATATCCTTTGGTGGCGCAGGCAAGGAAGATCTACGGTCCGCAATTGTGGAATACGGCACTCGACCGGGTATCCAGGCTTCCATTTATGGTTGTTCCCTTTTCATCTGGAATTCATAAAATCACGGGGCTTTATAAGGTCAGATTTTATAAAAAAATGCTTTCATGCCTGAAAAGTGACTGGAAAGATCAGATGGAGAGAATTCAGTATTCGGATTTTTCAAGAATAACGAAAAAAAACACAAAGAATTTCTCCTCCTACCTTCATCCTGTTTTTCTAAATGATTCGACAATCATTGCAGAAAAAGAATCAATGGATGATCCTGATTATTTTGTTATGGTCAAACGAAAAAATGGTAAAGAAAGAAAACTTTTTCTTATGGGATCTGGCGCAGATGAATCAATATCAGTAGGAGGAGGGAAATTGATATGGACGGAAATTCAGTCAGATCCACGTTGGCAGAATGAGGACTTTTCAGTTATCAGAATGTATGATTTCACCACGAAAAAGATAAATAATCTCACAAAAAGAAGCCGGTATTTCGCTCCTTTTTTATCCCCTGACGGCAACAAGATTGCCGCCATTAAAGTCGATCATGAAAACCATCATTCCATTGATATTCTTGACTCGAAATCCGGAACAATCATCCAACATATTCCTCTGGACCAGTATATCCAGGTAATGGCGCCGAACTGGTCGCCGGATGGCGCTCTTCTTGCATTAATTTTACTTACTGAAAAGGGAAAAGCGCTGGCAAGCATCAATCTCAGAACACAAAAAATCACTCCTTACACTCCTTTCAGTTTCATCGAAATATCAGGACCCGCCTTCTTTTTCCATCATTATATCCTCTTTACTGCTGATTATTCAGGCATTCAGAATATTTACGCAATAGATACTTTATCAAAGAAAATATTCCAGGTCACATCTTCACGTTTTTCAGCCTCAGATCCTGATCTCACAACGGATCGTAAAACGATGATTTATGCCGATTATTCTTCCGATGGATTGGAAGTCACTGAAACCCGGATCGACACAACAAAATGGATTCCGCTGGAGAAAATCAAAAATTTTTCAATCATGTTATATGATTCGCTGGTTCAACAGGAACAAACGAATATCCAGGACAGTGCAATATTTCACGGGATTTATAAAATGTATCAGAATGAAAATTACAACCTTGGAAGGGATACAATCATTGCTGCAGAATATCATTCAAACAAATATTCGAAAATCCTTCACCTGTTTAATCCTCACAGCTGGGCACCACTTTCCGCTGATGTAAATAATCTTACTATTAAACCCGGCATTTCAGTCCTATTTCAAAATGTGCTGAATACAATGATTGCAAGTGCAGGATGGGAATACAACAGGAATGAAGAAACCGGGAAGTTTTTCGCAAATCTCAGCTACCAGGGCTGGTATCCTGTAATTGACTTAAAATTTGACATTGGAAACAGGGCTTCCTATGCGAGATATATAGGTTCATCTGAACGATTTAGATTTACCTGGCGAGAAACCAACCTGCAACTACACACAAGCATCCCCTGGAATTTTTCCCGGGGAAAATTTATCCGCTCTCTGACTCCATCATTCGGATTTTCCCTGATAAATATACAACATAACGCATCGACTCCGGAACAGCTAACTACTGGTAATTTTGTCACTATAGATTGTGGAATCAACGCTACTCAATATTTACGATCAACGCAAAAAGACATGTATCCCCGGTGGGGACAAGCAATTGCGATAAATTTCAGGAATACTCCTTTCCCCGGAAATGATATGGGATCTATCTTCGCAGCTCAAACCAACCTCTATTTCCCCGGAATCATCAAACATCATGGAATCTGGGGATATGCTGGATTCCAATCACAAACAGATGTCAAACAGATATTCTACCGGTATGCTGATATCATCACCTTCCCCAGAGGATATTCCGGAGTTGAAAATGACCAGGTTTTAAGCCTTGCACTGAATTATAAATTCCCCTTGTTCTGCCCCGATTTCAGCGCTGGTTCAGTTGTTTATTTTAAAAGGTTTAGCCTGAATATTTTCTTTGACTGGGCGCAGGGCTGTACAGGAAAAAATGTAGCTGTTTATCAATCAACAGGAGCCGAATTGACGACAAATCTTCATTTACTGAGATTCCTGATCCCTTTTGAATTGGGCGTCAGGAGCATCTATTTCCCTTCCTCCGGAACCTGGGGATGGGAGTTCATTTATTCTGTCAGATATTGATCGCTTTTATCTATCAATAAATCTACGACCCTGCTCATCAGCTAAAAGTAGAAAGTCGGAAAGCAGAAAGTCACTCTTCTGGTTTTACAGAACATAGAGTTTCAATTTTTCATTAACAACTTTCTGACTTTCGACTTTCAACTTTCCTACTTTCGACCTTTATCTATCAATATCCAAAAACTTCCTCTAGGGTAAGTGAATGAACATCTCCATATTTTTTAAGCGTATTCTCGTCAAGCCCTTCCTTCTTTCCAAGCACCAAAATATTGAATTTTTTATTTTTGATGTATGTATCATGGAAATTTTTCAGGTCAGTGAACGTCATTGAAGGCACCTTCTCAAACACATCTTTCCTGATATCATACGTCAATCCTAATTTCTCTGCATTGATATAGTTGAACAGGATGGCAGATTTCGTGATCCGCTCAGTTCGTATCTTATTGATAATTGCTTCTTTAGATGCATTCATGGCCTTTTCACTTTCAGGCATTGCATTAAACAATCCCATCATGGCTTTCATTGCTTCTGGAAGTTTATCACTCTGGGTTCCGATGTAAGAAAATAAATAAAAATGCTCATCGGCCAAAGCGGGAGTACGATATCCTGCATAAGCGCTATAAGCCAGTCCTTTAGATTCGCGGATTTCCTGAAAAACGATCGAGTTCATGCTTCCTCCAAAATATTCATTGAATAAACGTGTGACAGGTATCAGGTTCTTGTCATACGTCAGAGATCTTGAAAGCATGATAATTTCGGCCTGTTTCATATCGTAATTGATAGTATAAACCTGGTTCGCCTGATTGGGCAATTGTTCAAATTTTGAAGGAGCCGGAATGGGTTTCAATTGTGCAGGAATGTGATGCTCTCTATTCAAAATCGTGACCAGTGCTGAAGGGTTCTCCGGGCCATAATAAAGAATTTTATGTTGATATGAGTTGAGATTCTTAACCATAGAAACCAGTTCTTCCGGTTTGAGATTGGTTAATTCCGATTCAGAATAAATATTCGTAAATGGAGATTTCTTTCCATATACCCCAAAGTTGTACATTCCGCTCCAGAGAATCGTAGTTTTGGATAGCTTGTCATCTGTTCGTCTTTTTTTAATGTCCATAACCAGATTTTTGTAAGGAGCGTCTGTTGCTTTAGCGTCTGATAAAAGGCTTTCAAAAAGCACCACACCTTTCGTCATGTTTTCATTGAGACCACTTAGAGAAACCCATAATTCGTCTTCACTGCTCGAAACGTTGAAAGTACATCCTAATTTATAAAATTCTTCCTGTACCTGGTTTGGAGTATATTTAGAGGTGCCAAGGTATTTCAGATAATCGAGCGCAATCCCAATAGCTTTGTTGTGGTTGGTTCCCATTGCAAAGTAATAATAAAGAGAGAAAGTACTGTTCTCCTTGTTTGCGCTGTATAAAACCGGGATGTTGCCTTTGAGCATTAGTTTTTTTACATCTTTGTTGTAATCAAGAAAAACCGGTTGAATCGGGGCAGTAGGTTCAGCAACGATCTTTTTCAGGAATTCTGATTCGTCATTACGATTCATGGTAACCGGGCTGATCTGGGGTTTTGTCACCTTGGCTACGTTCTTATCAGTTCCAGTCCGTTTGTAAACAATTACATAGTTATTCCTGTAATTGGCCAACGCGAAGTCGATGACATCCTTTTTTGTAAATTTCGAAAGACGTTCAATATTTTTTACTTCCTGACTCCGGGGAATTTCTTCGATAAATCCATTCATCATACTAAAAATCCTGCCACGGTTGGTTTCTGATGCCTTCACTTCATTGAGTTTGAGATCATTGATGATAGCGGGGATCAACCAGTCAGGAAAATCACCTTTCTTCACGCGTTCGATCTGCTCCATGATAAGGTCTCTGACAGCTTCCAGCGATTGTCCTTCTTTTGCTTTACCATAAAATACATCAACAGAATAGTCCTTCAAAACTTCACTATAGGATCCAGCCTCCAGCACCTTTTGTCCCTGATTCAGGTTTAAGTCAATAAGACCAGCAGTACTATTTGCCAGGATCATATCGACAATCTTTACCAGGTCTGCATCTTTGGTAGCAGCACCTCCGAAACGATACCCGAAAGTAACCGATTCAGCATCTGGTCCGATTACTTCTTTCACAATGGGTGATGTGATCGGGTCTTCCTGGGCAGGAACATAGGGTACAATAGGTTTTGAAGGCAGCTGCCCGAAAGTTGCATCAATGTATTTGATCACTTCCGAAGGGTCAAAATCCCCGGAAAGTAGTATTGCCATGTTGTTTGGAACGTACCGTGCAGCATAGTATTCACGCAGGGATTTTAACGAAGGATTCTTCAAATGCTCAACCAGTCCTATTGTGGTTTGGGTTCCATATGTGTTTTTCCTGAATAGTCCACTGAACAGGGCTTCAAAAATTTTATCATCATCCCGGTCAAGGCTCATGTTTTTCTCTTCATACACCGTTTCCAATTCCGTGTGAAAAAGTCGGAAAATTGGATCTTTGAAGCGTTCAGATTCTATCTCCAACCAAGGTTTTACTTTATTTGAAGGAATCTCATTCACGTAAACCGTCTGCTCAAATGAAGTAAATGCATTTGTACCTTTTGCGCCAATCACCGACAGTAGCTTGTCATATTCATTGGCAATTGCAAACTTGGAAGCGACACCAGACAGACTATCAATTTCGTGATAGATTTTCTTCCGTTGAATAGTATCAGTGGTTTTCTTATAAATCTCAAAATTATACTCAATCTTGTCGAGTAATGGCTTCTCATGAATGAAATCTTTTGTCCCGAATTCATCAGTTCCCTTAAACATCATGTGTTCGAGGTAGTGAGACATACCGGTGTTGTCTGATGGATCATTTTTGCTTCCGGTCCGCACTGCTATTGCCGTCTGGATGCGCGGGGCATCTTTATAAACCGTCATGTACACTTTCATTCCATTATTAAGCGTGTAGATCCTTACTTTTAAAGGATCACCGGTAACAGTGTCATATTTGTAAATTTTCTGCGCATTTGCAGATAAGCCGGTGAGTAATATCACCAGCAGGATCATGTTGATAATCTTCTTCATGTCAGAATTATTAATTAATAATTGGATTGTTTATTGCTAAAGTTACTGGATATCAGTAAAAAAAGATATTTCGAATTAAAATTACAGGTTATTTATGTACTTTTCTGATGAATTCTTCCACCTCTTTTACTCCTCCCTGATAGATCAGATAACCATTGTACGGCTCGCGAAGTGTGGTTTCATCATTCACCGGAGTCAGCATAATCTCTTTGACTTTTTCCAGGTCATTGGTCTGCCCGAGTGCCCATGAAAGTTTGATATATGCCACTTCAGGCAACATATTTTCAGCAGGCACAATTCCTTTTGCCATCAGGTCACGCCCGGTATCATAAACGAACATATGAACATACCCCCATAATGTTTGAACGGTCATATAAATTGCAATTCCTTTTTTGACGGCACGCTCAATAGCCGGATATAACGGTTTGTTGACATGGCCGAGGCCGGTACCGATGATAATAATTCCTTTGTAGCCATTTTCTACAAGCGAATCGATCATATCCGGTTGCATGTTGGTATAATAATAAATCATCGCAACTTTCTCCTCAAAATAGGGATAGATGTTGACCTTTCTGTCCTTGCGCCGTTTATGGTATTCGCTTTTTATAGGAAATACACCTTCCCTGGTGACTGTCGCCAGAGGTGTATCGCCGATGGTCCGGAAAGTGGACCGGTAAGACGAATGCATCTTGCGGACGCGTGTACCGCGATGAAGGAAGCCATATTCATCGGATGTTGGTCCAAACATACAAACCATCACTTCTGCAATATCTCCATGTCCGGCCGCTGTAGCCGCATGCATAAGATTTAATGCCGCATCGGAACTCGGCCTGTCGGAAGAGCGTTGTGAACCTACCAAAACGATCGGTATGGGTGAATTCTGCACCATGAAAGTCAGTGCAGCAGACGTGTAATGCATCGTATCAGTTCCATGCCCGATGATAATGCCATCGATTCCTTTTTCAATTTCATGTCCTATTGCAACAGCTAATTTTTTATATTGATCCGGCCCCATGTTCTCACTGAATACGGCAAACAGTTTTTCTGTTGTAAGGTTACAGATGTCGGCCAACTCAGGAACTGCACCGTACAACTCGCCGGGAGAAAATGCAGGAATGACAGCTCCTGTGCGGTAATCCAGACGTGAGGCAATAGTTCCTCCTGTTCCAAGTAATTTCACATTCGGTTTTCCTTTGGTATATGGGAATTCCTTTTCCGGAATTTTATAAACGGCCTTTTTATACCCAAGCTCTGTAATATCGGTAATGGTTTCAACATCCAGGCCAATGTTATAACCTGTAAAAAATTTCAGAACAAGATGCTTATCATCGGTATTTTCCGCCCGAGGTAAAATAGTTCCCTCGAAAACGCCTCTTGTAGTATCAACTTTAACATGCGCCCAAACTCTTGAATTAAACTTCATCAGCATTTCGAGTGCCCGGCCTTTATATCCCTGGAAAATATCATCGCTCATAGCAGTAGTTTTACAGTCTTTTTGGAAATTACTGGAATTTGATCATCTTGCTCAGATCGCTTAAAGAAGCATTACCGAGCGCTACCTTAGTGAGATTTCCCATAACCCAGCGAACACCAGCAGCATCGTTCGGAGAAATTCGTGTCTGCTTAAATTTGTTAACTAAAAATGGAATTTTCCTGACAATATCCTCCTTGGGAACTTCCTTGAATCCAATAGTAATCAATATAGATTCGAAATCCATTTTTGGATGCTGATATTGGTGAAACAACATCTTTTTTGCGATAGCCTGGTCAATTTTCTTAGCATCCAGGTATTTGAGCAATTCGAAAACTTTTTCAAATGAAAAGTCCGGTAATGGCTTGTATTGCCCCTGGATATGTTTTAGCGTATGCGCAAAAAGAAGAGAAGAAAACCTTGGAGAGATGCTGAGTTCATTTTTGATCTTTTCAATCAGTGGTATCAAATTATTTTTTAAAATATAAGTATACGCATCTTCTGGAACCTGCCATTTTGTAAGCTGATTAATCCGGTCAGAAACCAGTGGCGGAAGTCCTGCCGTCAGTTTTGTGATCAGCGAATCCTCGAGCGGAATAGGAGCAGAATCGGTATCAGGATACATACGATCAGCTCCGGGCAGAACTCTTTCAAAGATAGTGGTCCCATCTTCAAAAGATTTTCTGGTTTCATTCGGAACACCGGAAAATGCCATCTTACAACGTTCTTCGATGGTTTCGATGGCAGTCTTTATGTCTGCATCCGGTCCCCAGAAGACAATCTGTGCATCTCCCTCTTTACTGTCAAGAATCCGCTGAACCTTCTTCCACGTTTTTTTACCAGCAATATCTTCCATCATTTCCGAATGAACCATATTGGGTTTTTCAATACAGGCAACAACTTTCAAACGATCGGAGAATTCATCGGCAAACATTTTCCCAGGTTGGGTAAAATGTGATAAAATACCCTGAAAATCCGGAAGGTTGACGGCGAAAATCCGATAGTTCTCACTTTGTCCTTCAGGCAATGTCATTGAATCAACAATGAAGTCATCCTTCCGGATCTCCACAGAAGTTAATTTCCACTCCTTCAGGTTTTTCACTTTTTTCTTCAGAATTTCCCGGATGTTCAGTAATGCCCATTGCCGGAATGCTTCATTATGCGTCAACTCCGGCATCCAACCGGTGTGCGCAACACCTTTAATTTCCACGCGGGTTCCGCCTTTACAACTCACATTGACATCGGCACGCGTAGATCCAATCCCTGTCCTGGCTTTTCCCGAACTACGGTTGAGAAAACGGATGTAATCGGCTCCTTCTTTGACTTCATCCGGGTTGGCAAAATCAGGATATGTAACAGTTTCGATCAATGGCATCCCCAGCCGGTCAGTCCTGAAAACTCTTACATGACCAATGTCTGACACTTCCCGGCATGAATCTTCTTCGAGACTCAGCTGGATTAACCTGACTTTTTTCTTACGAAGTTGGATATCACCTTCTACACCGATTATTGTGGTACGCTGAAAACCGGTAGGAATAGAACCATCCAAATACTGCTTGCGGGAAATATGAACCTCTCCTACGATTTTCAGGTTTGATAAAAGAGCTATTTCAATGGCATAATCCAATGCTTCACGGTTGACTACAAATGGTGGAGTATCATCCACATCATAAGTACATGCAGTCTCATTTTTGATAAGATAGACGATTTGTTTTCGAGTTCTGAATTCCATCAGCGCCGTTCCATCGTACTCCCCCAGTTCACTGAGTGTGGGACGCATGTGCCGGATCAGTTCTGCATCGTATTGATCGGCTTTCTGGAATAGGCCAGCTGGACAATGACAAAAAAGCTTTTCCTTGGTTTTCAGCTGTTGATGGACTTCAAGACCAGACATGAAGCCGATGCGGTTATAATCTTTTTGGGTAGCATTCTTGCGCGCAACATATCCAATGGCTTTTTTAGTTTCAGCAAAATTGCGCTTCGGGTTAAAATTCTGCTTCATTTTACAAAATCAGATGGATAAAGAAAGAGACAGCAAAAATATGGATTTATCCGACATAAACTGTGGAATTGAGCATTTTCTGCTGTATCTTTTTATTGAAGCGTAAGTCTGGTTCTGACTGACCAGTGAATTTGCTTGTGAAGAATTCGTATCATCAGGAATTGATCAATCCGGGTAGGAAAAAATTGTTAATGCCGTTGATGCCCTGCCAGAAAAAAATAACGCGCCATTCTCGCATTTCAGATCTCAGATCTTTAATGCCTGCCCAATAAATAATAAAACCTGCCGACCGGCCAGGTCATCAATCCTGAACGCATCGGCACGAGAAGCCGAATGTCTTGTCTTCGTTGCCCCGGTAAACGTTCTCGCTACTGAAGAGAAGGTCCCGGTCCCACGCGCCCGAAACATCGTTCTGCGACGACGACCAGAAGTAAACACTGCCAGTAAGACTGTAGAAATAGCCATTGTAGCCTCTGGTGCCGCCCGGAAGAGCAGTAAAGCCTGTTTCATTGGTGGCGCCAGTATTAGGTGAAGCCCAATGAGTAGTGCCTGTTTCTTTCAGCTTGCCGCCTGCAACATTTTCACCTCCCAAAAATGTTGTCAGTGTTGTCCATTCTGCATCAGTAGGTAGATGCCAGCCTGCTGGACAAATACCTTTGGCGCCCTCCGTGATGACATATTGCATCACTTCGTCCCATTGGTATAATCCTCCATAAATAACGCAGTTATTCACATCATCGTTATAACAGTACTTTTCAATGATGCTGTTATCCGTCTGTTCCTGGCTCCCGTTAATCCTTGATCCCACGTTCAGATTTTCCTTAAACCAGCATTGCGCACCTATCTGAACGGTATTATAGGTTTGCCCCGAATAGGTTACTGTGGGAATTCCCGGGCAGGGAGTTCCGGACGGATAAAAAATAAACGTGATCAATGTACTCTGTGTTGGTGAAAACAGCAATGTATTTGTAAGTCCATTGTAGTATGCTGTATATTCCAGCAGGTCGCCAACAGAGAAAACAAAATTGGCCGACGTTTCAACCGATTTTAAGCCTTCAAACTCATTTCCTGCTCCTGTGTACACAAGAGAGCATCCTGAAGAAGAACGACTCAGGGAGGAAACCATTTTAATACTTTTCTTCACCGATTTGCAGGTTGCCGTAAAAATATAGGTCTCAGCGGTTGCAGGAGTAAATAAAAAAGAATGATAACCTCGTTTTAGTTCCTGACTGAAAGAGGCAACCTGCTTACCGTTGAAAAGCGATACATCAATCGCAACATTCCCGCTTTCAGGCAGATACAGTAATATTTTCGTATTTTCTTTTATGGGATTTGGCACATTCTGAAACACCCTGAAATTCTCAGAAAATGAATGTAAATCATTCATCCCTACTATTGGATCTAAAACCAATACAGTGTCTGGCCAATAAAGGGTTGTATCGCAGCTCTTATCAAGGTTTCGGATATCGATCCTGCTAAGTTGTGCATATTGTCCATTAGCTATCCCCGTAAAAGAAAGCGAAATCAAAGATTTCTGTCCCAGCGTAATGGTGCTAAAAAGAAGAAAAAAGAAGACCGTTGTAAAGATTTTTGGTTTCATAGGTTTTCTATTGGTAGTGTAAATATATCGAATATTGATAAAACACAATAGAAGCCATCCAAATTTTTGTGATTACCTTCCGACAGGTCGCGAAGCATATGTCGTGTGGTGGATTTACTGTAACCCTTGGTTTTATTGAGATGGGACTTGAAACAAATTATTCAATTGCAGATGAAAATTGAACAGATAACAATGAACAGTTCATTTCCGGAATACTTTTTCGCAAAAATTAGCTATTGACAATGAACCCATATGCCCCTCCCCGTGGGGGTGACTAAAAAGTAAAAAAACAAAATGTCACGCAGAGTTTCGCAAAGTTTTACGCTAAGTTACGCAGAGTTAAAATTCATATAATCAATATTCTGCGAAACTCTGCGATTCATCAGCGAGCCTACTATATAACTAA
>CAIWTA010000140.1 GCA_903915465.1 uncultured Bacteroidales bacterium
AAAATCGAGGAGAGAGCGTTTAAAACTGCGGACTGTCTGAGGAGCGGAGCGACGAGTTTCCGCAGTTTAGCGATCGACGAAGATTTTTAGTGAATTTCGTGCAGCGGTGACTTTTCTTTGGTACTTTCTTTTGGTGGAAGCAAAAGAAAGTACAATTGACCAAAAAGTTATTATTTTTGAAGTTCCCATAAGTTCTTATAGGTGGGGCACTCTGCGAGAAAATAAAAACAACTTTTTAGTCAGTCCCTGATGCCCCAACAAAAACGACAATCACAATTTTCAAAACCAATACCGGGGTCGGTTTCGGTTATAATTCAACAATATAAATCATCGGTAACACGCTGGTGCAGAAAAAACGGATTTGATGATTTTGCATGGCAAAACCGTTTTCATGACCATGTTATCAGAAACGAAACATCATATAAAACCATTAGAAAATTCATCCACAGCAACCCGCAAAATTGGCCTGAAGATCTATTTACTAAGTAGTAACCCATCATGCATGCTCGCCTTAAGATAAAACAAATCAAAATCGAAAAAAATGATCAGACAAATTCAGCTTTTGCAAGGATTCTTCCTGTCATTCGTAACTCTTTTTTTATTCGGATGCGGCAACAATGAAGATATAAAACTGTCAAAAAACCTGGAGATCTCCGGCATTGTAGCACCTGTCTCCCTGCAGATTGATTCAACAGTGATCGAACTCGGAGACTATTTTATCCATCCGAAAGCTATTGACTCCATTTTCACGGACAGCCTGCTTTCCTTCAGGATTTCTCCGGATTCATTAAGGATGACCATCATCCCGACTGCGAAGAATTTCCCGCGTCTTTCTGAAATGAAAGTCTGGATTGATAGTTATTGCTATTCCTTGCTATTGGAGAAGTCGAGAAAAATATGGCAGCACATTGCATTTGATCCAAAGGATAAGAAATACAAACGCGTTGAACTTGCCGGTGAGATGAATGATTGGGTGCCTTCAAAATCGCCACTTCATCTCAAAGACGAGAAATGGGTGACCGACTTGCTGCTTTTTCCCGGGAAATACCAGTATAAACTGGTTCTTGACGGAAAATGGATGCTTGATTCCGGCAACCCGGAATCTGTGGACAATAATGTCGGAGGATATAATTCAGTGCTGAAAGTCGGATCAATCAATCCCCCGGAGGCACCTTACCTCTACACCAACAAAGCTGACGGAAAGAAAATCACTATCGGGATACGGAACAAAGCAAAAGAGGTCTTCGTTTACTGGCAAAATGTGCGACTTGATAAAAACTTCTGGCATTTTGACACTGCAGGATTATCGGTCACTATCCCGAAAAAGGCCAACCAGTTCGATCGGTCTTTCCTGAGAGTCTGGGCATATAATGGCTATGGATCATCCAATGAAGTGCTGGTTCCCCTCCGTGACGGGAAAGTTTTGTCGGACCCGAAAGATCTTACCCGCAAAGACAAAGAAGCAATGATCATCTATTTCCTTATGGTTGATCGTTTCCGGAATGGTAATCCCAAAAATGATGCACCGGTAAACGACAAGGATGTGGATCCAAAACTGAATTTCCAGGGTGGCGACCTGGCTGGTATCACACAAAAAATTGATGACGGTTACTTTAAAGACTTGGGTGTAAACACTATCTGGATCTCACCCATTACACAGAATCCCCCGGATGCATGGAATGAATATCCACCTCCTCATCGCAAATTTTCCGGTTACCATGGCTACTGGCCGGTTACACTCACCACAGTGGATAATCGCTTTGGAAACCCGAATGACTTAAAGGGCCTGGTGAAAGAGGCGCACGGAAATAACATAAACATCCTGCTCGACTTTGTCTCTAACCATGTGCACCAATCGAGTACAATTTATAAAAAGCACCCCGATTGGGCGACGCCGCTGATTCTCCCGAATAAACAAGTGAATATCAGGTTGTGGAACGACCAGCGGTTGACTACCTGGTTCGACACGTTTCTTCCCACATTGGACTTATCGAAACCTGAGGTCTGCAAGATGATGTCTGATTCTGCTTTGTTCTGGATCACAACCTATGACCTCGACGGATTCCGGCATGACGCCTGCAAGCACATCCCGGAGGTTTACTGGAGGATGCTGACTAAAAAACTGAATGAACAGGTTGTTGAACCGGCAAACCGGCCTGTTTACCAGATCGGTGAATCATTCGGCAGCCGCGAACTGATCAAAAGTTATGTCAATCATGGAATGCTGGATGCCCAGTTTGATTTCGCCCTCTATTTCGACGCAAGAACCATATTTGTAAAAGACAATGCGTCATTCAAAGAGCTGAATTATTCACTCCAGCAGAGCTTCAGCTATTTCGGGGAACACTCCCTGATGGGAAACATCACAGGAAACCAGGATCTGGCACGTTTTATTTCCTATGCTTCAGGAGCGATGAGTTTTTCTGACGACGACCGTGAAATCGGGTGGAAGAAGGAAGTCAAGGTTGAAGATACCATTGGGTACAGCAAACTCGCGTCTCTTCTTGCCTTCAATATGACCATTCCCGGTATCCCTGTCATCTATTATGGCGATGAATACGGAATGCCCGGTGCAAACGATCCGGATAACCGGAGGATGATGCAGTTCTCTCAACTGAAACCACAGGAAAGCCGGATGAAATCCATCACTAAGAATCTCATTCAACTAAGAAATACAAACCTTGCATTGATATATGGAGATTTTAAGACTATCGAAGTCAGCGATAAGATCTTTGTTTACATGAGAACTTATTTCGACAAGGTTGTTTTTGTGATCTTCAACAAAGACAAATCTTCCAGGAAGATTTATTTTGACATCCCCAAACGATTTGACGGTACGAAACTGATCAACAACTTCGGATCGGATGCGAAGCAGGAAAAGAACATAATTACAATGACATTAAAAGGAAATTCATTCGAGATCTTAACAAATTAATTTCGTTTCAGAAGATGCAGGTTATTGGAGACGCCGCGGTAATATTAAGTTTCTGAAGCAATCTTAGATCTTATCATGTCTGACAAAATATAACGTATTATCATGAAAGAAAATAGTTTCTATTCAGTCATAGGTAAATTCCTGGTGACAATTATCCTGTTCTGCATTGTTCAGCTTGCCTGGTCACAAGCCACGAATACAAAATCTGTTTCTTCAAGCCAGGTCAACCATCCCGACTGGAGCCTGAATGCGAATATTTACGAGGTGAACATTCGTCAATATACGCCGGAAGGAACGTTTGCTGCTTTTGAAAAAAGCCTGCCCCGGCTGAAAAAGATGGGTGTCGATATCCTGTGGCTTATGCCAATCAACCCTATCGGAATCAAAAACCGCAAAGGCACTCTCGGAAGCTACTATTCCGTGAAAGATTATCTTGGGGTGAATCCGGAATTCGGAACCCTTGATGATTTGAAAAAGCTAGTGAAACACGCTCATGACCTGGGCATGCATGTGATCATTGACTGGGTGGCCAATCACACTTCGTGGGATAATAATCTCATCAAAAACCATCCGGAATGGTATACACATGATTCGACCGGCAAGATCATTGCACCTGTTCCCGACTGGACCGATGTGGCAGATCTGGATTATAGCCAGAAAGGCTTGTGGAAATATATGACAGATGCCCTGATCTATTGGGTCAAAGAAGCTGACATCGACGGATATCGCTGTGATGTTGCCGGAATGATTCCGGTGGAATTCTGGAATTCCGCTGTACCCGGGATTAAAAAAGTGAAAAATGTTTTTATGCTGGCCGAATGGGAAACGCCGGAAATGCATACCATTGCCTTTGATATGACTTATTCCTGGGACCTCTTTCATCTCATGAATGATATTGCAAAGGGCACCAAAACGGCCGGGGATATCGATTCAATGCTTGTAAAAGAAAAGAGAGACTACCCGGCTGATGCTTACCGGATGCGCTTTACAACCAACCATGACGAGAACAGCTGGAATGGGACGGAGTTTGAGCGTATGGGAGAAGCTGCCAAAACATTTGCCGTTCTCTGTTATACCCTGCCGGGAATGCCTCTCATCTACAGCGGACAGGAATCGGCTTTTAACCGCCGGCTTAAATTTTTTGACAAGGACACCATTGAGTGGAACGATTACAGACTGACAGGGTTTTATGCCACGCTTAACAAACTGAAATCGGAAAATTCCGTATTATGCAACGGTTCGGGCGGAGGCAAAATGATGAAGGTGAATACGAATAACGATAAACACATCTTTGCTTTCCTGCGAATAAAAGATAAGAACACCATGTTTGTGATCATTAATCTTTCGAACATTTCACAGAAGATTACGCTAAAGGGGAAAAGTTATGCCGGAGATTTCTTGGACTCGTTCACGAATGAAAAAATCCACTTCCAAGAAGGGGAGGTTATGACAATGAAGCCTTGGGAATACAAGGTCTATTATGATAAATAAATACAACTATTTTTTCACTATGTTCAGTTGATGAGAAAAATAATCCTGACACTGAAAAATAACTGATGAAAAGAACAATTATATATGTTTTATTGTACTTTTGTTTCGCATAAATCTCAATGACATGATAAAACCTTTACAACTCAAATTTAAAATCATTCTGCTTTTATTCATTTTTGGGATCACCTCGATTGGAGTGTATGCCCAAAATCTTGAAGTGACCGGAGTCATATCTGAAGCAGGTACCGGGGAATTGCTTATAGGAGCCACAGTGCTGCAAAAGGGAACCACAAATGGAACAGTGTGCGATGTTTCGGGCAAGTACAAAATCAGTGTTCCGAAAGGATCTGTCCTGAGGTTCTCTCTGATCGGATATGTTACCCAGGATGTAGTGGTTGAGAAAGCCGGAACGCTTGATATAACTATGGTTGTGCAAATAACAACCCTCGATGATGTTATCGTGATCGGGTATAGTACACAAAAGAAAACAGATAAAACGGGTGCTGTAAGTACCGTCAAATCTGATGACCTGAACGGTGGTGTCATTACCAACGCCATCCAGTCAATGCAAGGGAAAGCTGCAGGCGTGTTGGTTTCCAAAAAGGGGGGTGACCCGAGCGAAAATTTCTCGGTAAGGATTCGCGGGGCTTCAGGATTTGAAGCCAGTACACAACCCCTGTATGTAATCGATGGGATTCCGGGCGCTGATCCGAATATTGTTTTACCTGATGACATTGAATCATTCAACATCCTTAAAGATGCAGCATCAACTGCCATTTATGGTTCCAGAGGGTCAAATGGAGTCATCATTATTACCACGAAGAAAGGAAAAGCAACAGGAACGGCTAAAGAAGGTGGAAAGGATGATGGTGCATACACCAACATTGAATTCAACACACAGTTCTCCATTGAAAATATATCAAAAAAACTGAATGTCCTGAGTGAAACCCAAATGCGTGATTTCGCCAATCAAGTTTTGCAGAAATCTCTGGTAACGCATCCTAATTGGACGATGGACAGCGTATTTATTGATGGTGGAGCAAGCACTAACTGGCAAAACGAGGTTTTCAGGACAGGGTTTGCAACAACGAACAGCCTGAGTTTTTCAGGTGGCAACAAGCACAATTCTTACCTGGCATCGGTTACCAACTCAAACTGGCAGGGTACGATGAAAGGAACTTCGAAAGACCAGACCTCTGCCCACATCAGTGTAACTCAAAAAGCACTGAAGGACCGGCTCACCCTGGCCGCTAACATAATGGGCGCCTTCGAAAATAATGATTACGAAAATTATAACGGATGGGGCAAAGACGACATCATCTATCAAACCATCTCAAGAAATCCTACCGACCCGGTGTACAATTCATCCGGCGGCTATTATCAATCCCGTCGTGTTTTTAGTTACGAGAACCCGATCCCAATCATTAATGAAGTAACCAATAAAAGGAACGCTAAAAAATTTCTTGGCAGCTTAAAAGGTGATTTCGAAATTATCAATGGCCTGGTTGCCAGTGTGAATGTCGGGTATATCCTTGATGATAATACCACTAACTATTTCAGACCCGCCAACTTGTACTCCTCCGCCGATAATGGAGCAGGAAAAAAGCAATACAATGCAAACACCCAAAAACTTATTGAAATAACGGGAACGTACACTAAAAGTTTCAAGAAAAGCCACAACCTTAATGCACTTTTGGGTTATTCCTGGCAGGAGTCGGTTTCCAGCAGTTTTTGGGCTGGAGGCCGTGATGTCCAATCCACATACGCTGGCCCCGATAACCTCGAAGTTCTGAATGACATGAAAGCATGGGGTGATATCGGTTCCTTGAAAGGCCAGTGGAACCTGATCGGCTTCTTTGGACGTGTTCAGTACAACTATAAAAGCAGATACTTTATATCAGCATCCCTGCGCAGGGACGGTTCTTCGAAATTTGGCGCCAACAATAAATGGGGCTGGTTCCCCACAGCGGCTATTGGCTGGAGCCTCGATCAGGAAAAATGGCTTTCTGACGTTAAATGGCTTAATCAACTTAAGTTACGTGCAAGCTATGGAATTTCCGGAAACCAGGAAATCGGAGAATACCACAGCATGGTACTTTGGCAACCCAGCGGAAAAGCGATTAACCCGGAAACAGGCAAGGAAGTCGTCACCTTTAGTCCGGCATGGAATGCCAACCCGAATCTGAAATGGGAACAAACCTCCGAAGTCAATGTCGGCCTCGACTTTGGATTCCTCAAAAGCCGGTTAAGCGGCAGCCTCGAAGTATATTATAAAGTCACCAATGACCTTCTGGGCAAATATAATGTGCCGGTTCCTCCGAACCTCGCTTCAACAACTTATGCAAACTCGGGATCAATGTCCAACACAGGGATCGAACTCTATCTCCAGGCTTACCCGATTTCCACTGCTAAGTTCACATGGAAAACCAGCCTCACCGCTTCTCATAACAAGACCAAGGTTCTTAGTCTCGGCGATTATTTCAGTGAAAAAGATGGAGTCAGAAAAGAGGGTTACGTTTCTGGCCGTGGAATGGTTGATGCTGCAACAAATTATGTAACAGGGATCATAGTAGGCGAGGAAATCGGTTCTTTCTATCTTCCGAAATATGTTACCATGAAGGATGGTATCTTCATTTATGAATCACTTTCAGGCGGATACACTCCAAATCTCAGCGAAGCAAAAAGAACGGTTGTGGCTGGCGCAGCTCCCAAAGTCGAACTTGGCTGGTCAAACCTTCTTACACTCAACAAACACTGGTCTCTCGATTTTGCACTTCGTGCATGGATAGGGAATCATGTGTACAATGCGACCAAGATGTTTTTCGACTACAGTTCAGGCGACCTTTCGCTCAATGTGTTACCTGAGGCCATCAACTGGTACAACCAGGGCCGTATCTCTGGTCCCTCAGTCGCAGATATCTACGTTGAAGACGCTTCCTTCGTGAAATTGGATTACATTTCGCTCTCATACGATTTTAATGTGTCGAAAATATCCTGGCTAAAGAAGCTTTCTATCTATGTATCAGCAAACAACGTGTTCACCATTACGGGTTATTCAGGCGTTGATCCGGAAACTACGGTGAACGGATTATCCTTTGGCATCGATCAATACAATGTTTATCCAAAAACCCGCGCATTTACAGCAGGTTTAAAAGTTATTTTTTAATACTTTCCAGCTATGAAAACAAGATATTTTTTCATTTTCCCTCTTATACTTGCTATTTTCTCCTGTACAAAACTTGATGAAAAGGTGTACGATAAAATTCCCGGCAATCTGTATCCTGAAAATGCAAACCAGATTGCAAATTTAAGCGTGGATGCCTATGCAAAACTAAAATTCATGGCTGATGATGGGAATAATGAAGATGGAGGATGGTGGTTTCTTGCCCAGGAAATTTCTTCCGACGAGATAAGCGCTCCAACGAGGGGAGCCGACTGGTACGATGGCGGAAAATGGCTCAATATGCACCGACATGCCTGGTCGAACGATGATGAAGGGGTTAACCGGATGTGGAAACTTTTCTGGAATGGCGTTACCACTTGCAATCAGGTACTTGACATGATGCATGTTCTCCCCCAGAACCCTGCCCTGCTGGCAAAGATGAAAGAAGTGGAGGTACTGCGCTCATTTTATTATTACCTGCTGATTGACAATTACGGTGATGTTCCCTACCTGACCAGCGTTAAAAATGCCCCTCCTCTTCCTTACAAATTGAAGAGAGCGGTGGTTTTCGACAGTATTGTCAGTACCATCAAATCTGCGCTTCCAAGCCTCAATGTTGGTGATAAAAAATACATGGCAACAAAAAACATGGCTTTTGCTTTGCTGACAAAACTGTACCTCAATGCAGCAGTCTATAAAGGCATTGACTTGACGGGCACAACTGATCAATGGGATAGCGCGATGGTTTATTGCGATAAGGTTCTTGCCTTCCCTTCTTATTCTATTGAACCAAATTTCCTGGCACCATTTTTAACAAACAATGAGAACTCAAAGGAGATCATTTTCTCCATCCCTTATGATGAAGATAATTTCCAGGGATTCCGCCTCCATATGAGAACATTGCACTACCAGATGAACGAGCGTTTTGATATGACGGTAGGACCATGGAACGGTTTTGCGATCACTCCAACCTTCTTTGATACCTATGAATTGACCGATAAAAGACGGGAAGGTTACAATTTCTTCGGCCCGCAGTTTGATAAAGATGGGAAACCAATCGAAGAAGGCGAGACAAAACTGCCGCTGGATATTGATCCGCATTTGCCGGCGTTATATATGCAGGCTGCTGATTTCACCCCAACACAAATCAGAACCACGGGTGCAAGGGTCGGGAAGTATGAAATAAAAATGGGGGCAAAAGAAAATTTAAGCAATGATTTCCCTCTATTCAGAATTACAGATTTCAATTTGATCAAAGCTGAATTAACGATCCGATTGGGAGGAAACGGAGACTACTGGATCAATCTGATTCGTACCAGGGCCGGCGTAACGACATTTAGTGGCGCAACGCTTGATGATCTGTTGGCTGAAAGGGGCAGAGAATTGTATTGCGAAGGACACCGCAGGCAAGACCTGATCAGATTCGGTAAATATAAAGACGCATGGTGGGAAAAATTACCACATGGCGATGATAGAAACACTTTCCCTATTCCGAAATGGGCAACAAGCGCAAATCCGAATTTATTAATAAATCCATAAAAACCCAAGTTGTTAATTTTAACCAATTATTAATTTAAATTAAATGTTTATGAAAAACCTGATGATGAAAATTTCCACAATGCTGGCGATGGTGGTAGTGTTAGCCCTCGTTTTTGGTGTCAGTTCATGTAAAAAGAAAAGTGACCCGACACCTGATCCCGTTATCGTTTTAGACGGGTACTATGTTAAAGGTTCAGTGACCGCATATCCTGACTTTAATTCCAAAGCCATGATGAAAATTACCTATAATGAAAATGGTGGTAAAATCGACTCTACCTTGTTTGAACTCTACATTCCGATTAAAGCTGGCGCGGCTGGTTTTAGTATCGTGCATGTTGCCGGTTCCGTGAGGAGTATCTTCGGCCCTGCCACTGGTTTTGGAGTTGTGGCAACACCTACAACCGATGAACCAAAAATCGCCTTCCAACGTGGCCCTGTTTCTCCAACCAGCACTGCCGTTTTCACCGTTCCCCAAGACGGATTTTATCATGTAGTTTTTGACACCAAGTTCAATAAAGTGGCTATTATGCGCGTTCATTGGGGAATGATTGGCGCTGCCACTCCAGGCGGATGGTCCAATGATACATTGTTGACCGAATCAGTTTTCAGTCTGACTAATATGACTTACTCTCTCACCGGTCTGAAATTGTTAAAGGGTGAATGGAAGTTCCGCTATTCACACGGCTGGAAAGTTGAAATGGATACAACAAACGCTGACCCGGTATTGTGGGTGAAGGTTAACGCGAACTTCGGTGGAGCTGTTAGTGCTCTGGTTCCTGGTGGTACTAATATTGTAAACACAGTTCCTGGCATTTATTCCTGTACAGTAGCCTATACGCTTGGTACCGGATACACTGCTACACTGACTAAAACTGGCAACATTCCTCCGATTGATTATTCTGCATTTCAGATGGGCATTATCGGAAATGTTTACCTGAAACTTGACGGTACTCAGGCAAACTGGGATGAGAATTTTGGTACATCTTTACCAACAATTACCGCTGTTACTACGTACACCTGGACCTATATTATTCCAATCAACGCTGCTGGTGAATTTAAATTCAGACAAGGCAATGATTGGGCCGGAAAATCAATCGGGTACAGTGATGTAACATGGGCTGGTGCCGCTGCGGCAGATTTTACTAATAATAATGGCAATATTGTAGTAGGTGCCGCCGGAAATTACACACTCGTATTAACAATTGACGCTGCAACTGAAACGTATACAGTTACTGCGACGAAAAACTAGTTGATCCTTTAAGGATTATTACACATTTTTTCGAGAAGGGGTGTGCCGGAAACGGTCACCCTTTCTTTTTTTGTATAAATGCAATTTGTTTTACTACTGAGATTCTTAGGACGCTTAGATTCGCTAAGTCGAAATTTTCCCTAAGAGGCTGTTTGAAATTCACTAAAAATCTTCGTCATTCGCTAAACTGCGGAAACTCGCTGCTGCGCTCCTCAAACAGTCCGTAGTTTTTGACGCTCATTCCTCGATTTTCTTTACCTGAATTTCACAAGGCGGGTCTTTAAAAATCCTTGATAATTCAATCGATAAGCTATGGGAAAGACAATAATCAAAAAGAATAACAGTCGCCAGATAAGCAGCCTTCGACGTCTTCGGTTCCGGC